>CAJXCG010000119.1 GCA_913051715.1 uncultured Rhodobiaceae bacterium | reverse complement strand
TGATTGTGCGCTGCTAAAATCGGTTCTGGTCGAACGGAACATGTGGGCGTAACAACGCTTTTTGTTAATATCCGCAAAACTGCGACCACATGGCGAATTGTGTCTGTTGGTACGGGTCGATGATTGTGGTACATAATCGGCAAGAACACCTCGTGTGAAAGGAAGCAGCATGTCGCAAAGCAAGGAACTTCCCATACCCGGAGAAAATCCGTTTTTTGACAGTGATATTGTCGAGCGCGATCCTGATATTGCGCGCGTGATGGGCAGCGAACTGTCACGGCAAAGGGAACAAATTGAGCTGATTGCCTCGGAAAACATAGTTTCCAAGGCCGTAATGCAAGTGCAAGGCTCCGTGCTGACCAATAAATATGCCGAGGGCTATCCCGGTCGGCGTTATTATGGCGGTTGCGAGCATGTCGATGTGGCCGAAGAGCTTGCCATTGAGCGTGTTCGCAAACTTTACGATTGCGCCTATGCCAATGTTCAGCCCAATTCGGGTTCGCAAGCCAATCAAGCCGTCATGCAGGCGCTTATCAATCCGGGTGACACGATTTTGGGCATGAGCCTTGCTGCGGGCGGGCATCTCACGCATGGCGCCGCGCCCAACCAGTCCGGCAAATGGTTCAACGCCGTGCAATATGGCGTGCGCCGCGACGACCACCGCATTGATTTTGACGAGGTTGAGGCTTTGGCAAAACAGCATCAGCCTAAACTCATCATTGCAGGCGGTTCAGCCTATCCGCGCATCATTGATTTTGCCCGTTTCCGCGAAATTGCCGACAGCGTGGGTGCCTATTTGCTTGTCGATATGGCGCATATTTCCGGCCTTGTTGCCGGCGGCGCGCATCCAAGCCCATTGCCGTTCGCCCATGCGGTCACCACGACGACGCATAAAACGCTTCGCGGGCCCCGCGGCGGGTTGATTTTGTCCAATGATGAGGCGCTGGGCAAAAAGTTTAATTCGGCGATTTTCCCGGGTATTCAGGGTGGCCCGCTCATGCATGTGATTGCGGCCAAGGCCGTGGCTTTTGCCGAGGCGCTGCAACCCGAATACAAGCTCTATATCCAGCAAGTGGTCAATAATGCCCGCGCGCTCGCCGACACCTTGCAAGGGCATGGCTTTGATATTGTATCTGGCGGTACTGAAAACCATCTGGTTTTGGTGGATTTGCGCCCCAAAGGGCTGACCGGAGATGTTTCGGAGGCTGCGTTGGAACGGGCCAATATCACCTGCAACAAAAATGGTGTGCCGTTTGACCCCGAAAAACCGATGGTGACATCGGGTGTGCGTCTGGGCACGCCAGCGGGCACAACGCGCGGTTTCGGCGTTGGCGAGTTTCGTAAAGTCGGCGACATGATCGCCGAGGTTTTGGATGCGGTTGCCGCAGCAGACGGGCAGGGTGCTCCCGAAGCCGAGGCTGGCGTGCGCGACCAGGTCAAGGCACTGTGCGCCCGGTTCCCGATTTACTAGGCGGCCTTCATGCGGTGTCCCTATTGCATGAATGCCGACACGCAAGTGAAGGACAGCCGGCCAACCGAAGACAATTCAGTTATTCGTCGGCGTCGGGTTTGCCCCGATTGCGGCGGGCGATTTACAACCTTTGAGCGTATTCAGCTCCGAGAACTGACAATTATCAAAAATACAGGCCGAAAAGTGCCTTTCGACCGCGATAAACTCATGCGATCTGTGCAAGTCGCTCTGCGAAAACGCCCCGTTGAGCCGGAACGGATTGAGCGTATGGTAAGCGGCATTGTTCGGCGTCTGGAGAATTTGGGCGAAAGCGAAATTCCGGCCAAACTCGTCGGCGAACTGGTGATGGAAGGGCTATACGCACTGGATCAGGTAGGTTATGTGCGGTTTGCGTCAGTGTATCGGAACTTTCGTGAAGCCAAGGACTTTGAAGAGTTTCTGGGGGAAATGTCGATCCAGTCGGACGGCGAGGTATAACTCCCCTGAAAATGGGGCGCGTTATGCAAACGAGCAGCACCAAAATAAGTGAAACAGCTTTGTGCGATGCCGGTGAGAAAGACCGACATTTCATGGAACAGGCCTTGCGTCTTGCCGTGCGCGGGCAGGGGGCAACGGAGGCCAATCCCGCGGTCGGCTGCGTTATCGTCAGCGCTGAAGGCACGGTTGTCGGCACGGGCTGGACGCAATGCGGCGGGCGCCCGCACGCTGAAACCGAAG
>CAJXCG010000118.1 GCA_913051715.1 uncultured Rhodobiaceae bacterium | reverse complement strand
AGCCGGAAGACATTGCCGCTGCCGAGCCTGCGCTTGGTGTGGCGGCGGAAAAGCGGCTTTTCGAGGGTGGCGTATGGGGCAAGGCCGATGAAAGCGGTGACGCGCATATATTCACAAAGCGCCTTGTCGACACGTTTGCGCGCGACCGTTTTGTTTGCCACTGCAATATGCCGGTGACGCGGGTCATTTGTGACGGCGGGCGCGTGCGCGGTGTTTTGAGCGCGACGCGGCGCTTTGAGGCCGACGCCGTTATTTTGGCTGCGGGTGTGAAAACACCTGACCTGCTTGCCCCGCTAGGGGTCAAATTGCCGATTTATGGTGTCAAAGGCTATTCGATAACCGTGCCGCTTGATAAGGGCGCACCGGCACCTGAAATATCGCTGACGGATTTGAAAAACCGTCTGGTGTTCTCGCGGCTGGGCGACCGCCTGCGTGTTGCGGGCTATGCCGAAATAGGCGCGCGCGCCGATATCGTGCCTGCGCGGGTGGCCGCCATGCGCGCACGCGTGAACGAATTATTTCCCGACTTGCCGCTGGCCGATAATCTATCGCCGTGGGTGGGTTTCCGGCCCATGACGCCCGACGGCACACCGCTTATCGGGCCAGTGGCGGATATTGCCGGGCTTTATGTCAATAGTGGGCATGGGCCTCTGGGCTGGACGTTCAGCCATGGCGCCGCACAAATTGTCGCCGACCTTGCCTCCGGCATTACACCTGAAATCAATATTGAAGGGTTGAGCGCGACGCGCGCTATGACGCGGATTTTTTCCTCGTCTCAGGCGGTCTAGTTATGCCGCCGCCATAAAATGCCGCGCTGGGTGTCGGCGGCCGGCTGATAGGCTGCGCTCAATTCGCCCATGGCCTCGTTAAAGGCTTCGAGCGAGACACTGGCATCGACTTCAAAAGCGTTAATGCCGCACCGATGCATGAACTGCCACTGGTCGAACAGCACTTCGCCAATGGCGCGAATTTCACCGCCAAAGCCCATTTGTTCGCGCAAAATGCGAGCGGCGGAATAGCCGCGGCCATTGCGGTAGACCGGAAACTCAATGGCCACGAGGCTCAGATTGTCCAAAAAGGGCTGTAATGCATGCACATCTTCGCCCTGCTTGTCGCCCGCGCGCAACACCACGCCCAACTGTTTGGCGTCTGCGGCAAGTTTTGCGCCTTCCGCGCACAGGCGCGCCAGTGAAATAATCGCAGGCGCATCACCGAGCGGCGTTTCGTCCTCGACAAGCTGCCAGATATCGGTGCTTTCGGCACCGTCAATAATCAGTTTTTTGCTATTCGGCATAAAGACGTTCCTTGAACGGGGTCAGTCCAACACGACGATAAGTGTCGATGAAGCGCTCATCTGCGGCGCGCAGATCGACATAGGTCTCGACCAGCGTTTCAATGGCATCGACAATCGTGTCTTCGGTGAAAGCGCGCCCTGTAATGTCGCCCAAACTGGCGTGTTCGTCAGCCGAGCCGCCCAGCGAGATTTGGTAAAACTCAGTGCCTTTTTTGTCGACGCCCAAAATGCCGATATGCCCGACATGGTGGTGACCACAGGCATTGATGCAGCCGGAGATTTTAATTTTCAGCTCGCCAATATCATATTGCCGATCGAGGTCGGCAAAACGGTTGGAAATTTCCTGCGCCAGCGGGATCGAACGCGCATTGGCAAGATTGCAATAATCGAGGCCCGGGCACGCAATGGTGTCGCTGATCAGGCCCAGATTGGGGGTGGCGAGATCATGGGCCGCCAGCTTGTCGTAAACCGTCTTCAGATCGTCGAGGCGAATATGCGGCAAGACCAGATTTTGTTCATGCGTCACGCGCAATTCGTCATACGAATAGGCCTCGGCAAGATCGGCAATGGCGTCCATCTGCACATCTGTTGCATCGCCCGGCACGCCGCCAATCGGCTTCAGCGAAATATTGACAATGCCATAGCCGGGCTGTTTGTGCGCCACCACATTGGTGCGGCACCATTGCGCGAAAGCGGCATTTTCGGCTTGCGCCTTTTTGAACGCAGCGCTTTCGCCCGGCAGGATCTCAAACGCCGGCGGTTCAAAATAACGCGTGATGCGGTCAATTTCGGCCTGCGGCACTTCCAGCATTTTGCTGGCGTCGATTTGGGCAAATTCAGCGTCGACCAGCCGTCGCATTTCTTCTTCGCCGGTTTCATGCACCAGAATTTTGATGCGCGCTTTGTACGAGTTGTCGCGCCGCCCCAGCATATTGTAGACGCGCATTACCGCTTCCAGATAGGCCAGAAGTTTGTCTTTCGGCACAAATTCGGCGAGCTTTTTGGCGATGAAGGGCGTACGCCCCTGGCCGCCGCCGACATGCACCTCATAGCCGACCTCGCCAGCATCATTTTGCACAATGACAATGCCAATATCGTGCAGTTTGATGGCCGCGCGGTCATGCGCGTGGCCGGTGACGGCAATTTTAAACTTGCGCGGCAGATAGGAAAATTCCGGATGGAAGGTCGACC
>CAJXCG010000117.1 GCA_913051715.1 uncultured Rhodobiaceae bacterium | reverse complement strand
CGTAAACGCCGCAAGCACAATGCGCGGCGCGCGAATTTCACCCAAAATCATGTCGGGAATGGCTGCGCCCGAGCCAGCCAGCCAGCGCGCAATATCGCTCAGGCTCAGCGGTGCGTCGCCAGCCAGCATCGACACAGCTGCCGCGCTTATCAAAAGCGCCACCAAAAGCGGCGATACGAGATTTTGACGTAACATAAGCGGCACGCTAATCGCCCATGCTGCCCGCGGCAAGCCCAAAACAACCGTCACATGCGCTGGACTTGTCCGGCTATCCGTGCCAAGCCAGTGACATGCGCGTTATTGTTTTCATTTTGGTCTTTTGGCTGCCCGCCTCAGCCCACAGCGCGCCGCCCCATTCCGCCCTGCCGCGCATCGTGAGCCTGAGCTTGTGTGCGGACCCTTACCTGATGGCTTTTGCCGAACGCAACCAAGTGCGCGCCCTCACTTGGAACAGCCAAGACCCGGCACAATCGCCCTTTGCTGAACGCGCCGCGAGCTATCCGGTGACCAGCGGGCGGTTGGAAGAAATCGTCGAAATGGCGCCCGATCTGGTTATTTTAAGCCCGTTTTCTCTGGCAAATCGCCGCCAGACCTTGCATCGGTTGGGCATCGCAACCGTGACGCTCAACGGGGCAAATAATTATGCCAGCGCGCGCGAGGAAATCATGGCGCTGGGCCGCGCCATTGGTCGCCAAGCCGAGGCGCGCGAATATCTGGCAGGGCTCGATGCACAAATGATGCGGTTTGAACGGCAAAGCCACGAGACACGCTTGTTGAACATACAGCGGCGCGGGTTTACCACCGGGGCGGGGCATATTCTGGACGATATTATTGACCGCGCGGGCGGGCAAAATATGGGGCGCATGGTGGGCGACGCCATGGTGGCAGTGAGCCTCGAACATGTTTTGATGCTGCGTCCGGAATATTTAATTCTCATCGGCACTCCGGGCGCCCCAGGCACTCCGGGCACCCCGCCGCAGGCCGTGGATCGCGGCACGGAATTTTTGGCTCACCCTGTGCTGCGCCAGCACTTTCCGCCCCGGCGACGCATCACCCTACCCGCCAGTCTCGTGCAGTGCGCGGGTGCCAGCACGCCGCTTGCCGTGTCGGCGCTGCAAGCAGCACTGGCCGATCAGCGCGGGGTATCAAGCCCCAGATAGCCGCGCATCAGGCGCACCGGCCCGCGCAGCACGTAAAATGCCAGCGGCGTGTGCGCGTTTTCGATCGTCAAACGCTCAAAATTAGGCGGCGCCAGACCATCGGGTGCCGAGACAAGGCGCGCGCGCACTTTGCGGTCGTCAAAAAGCCCCACCAGCCAGTTGGTCACATGCTCGACTTCCAATTGGTAGTCGACATCTTGATGGCGGATCCGCAGCCGCGTCCCCGGGGCCAGCGCCATCGCACCGGCCGGCGGCACCAAAAGGTCGATCTGGGTCGGCCCGCGTGGAGCGTCAGCCGGTGGTGCCAGGGCGAGGCGTGCAGGCACGTCCATGTTCACCGGCATTGGTACAAAAAAGCTGCCGGCAATAATCGCCAACAAGGCCACCGCGCTGGTCAGACCAATCCAGTTTATGCGCCGTGGGCGGCGTCCGTGAACGCCCAGTTCCAATGCGCGCACCGTGTAGGCCGCAGCCTCGCCAAGCTGATCCATCATCACCCGCACTGGTTGGGCCCAGGGCGCGGCGCGCAGCAGCAAAATGCCTCCGCTCAACCGTGCGTCGCGCCCCATAAGCGGCACATAGAGACCGGATTTGGCAATGTTTCCCGGCCAGTCTGCCAGCTTTTTCTGGTCTTCAATCATTTCGGGTCTGATTTGCATATTGCCAAAGCCCGATTTGGAAAGCCAGCGTGCAACACGCCCACCCCATTTGAGCACCTGCCTGGTGTCCTTGCTGGGTTCAACGCCGGAAATCGTAACATTGTGAATTCGGCCCCTATGGCTGCACGTCCAAAACACCGCGCAGTCATATGGTGCAAACCTGTTCAGGCGATTGACAATGAGACGGGCGAGGTTTGGCTGGTCGGCGACACGGCGAAATTCATGCTCCAGCAGAAACAGACCTGCCAGTGCCCGCATACCGACGGATTCTTGTTGGTCGGCCACGGCATAGGCTGTTTGCAAGTCGTCGGAACCGGGGTCGTGTATCTCTTGCGTCACCAATTCTCACAAAATTCAAAAATTAAGGGCAGCAGAACCAAAACTTTGCTTTAATATGAAATCGTAACGAGATTCGCCCAATGGGCGTCCATGTTTTTGGCTATTGGAATGGCTGTCGTGTTGCGTAATTGTGGATGGTATGACGGGAGTAAATATGTCTGACGACGATAGTGAAACCCGGCGCATGTCGGAAATCGCCGACGCCATAAATACAATATTGCAAAACGACACCGCCGAGCCCGAAACAGCACCGCAAGCAACAACCGATGCGGCTGCGTCGGAGGATGTGGCCGCAAATATATCCAGCGACGTGGCTCCGGCGGCGTTTGGAGCCGAGCAAAGTGGTGATGATCTCGACGCTGCCATTGCCGCCGAATTCGCCTCCCAAACCCCCGGAAATATCAGTGACGAAACGAGTGACGAGACGAGTGACGCAACAGGGGGCGCCACAATGCCAAACGCGTCGGCGGCCGCTGCCGATGACC
>CAJXCG010000116.1 GCA_913051715.1 uncultured Rhodobiaceae bacterium | reverse complement strand
GGCGAAGTAAATTTCTGAAAATGTAAAAGATAATAAAAAATAGCGTAATTGATTTTTACAAAAAAAATGCCCCGAAACTAGAAGAGGTCATTGGCGCGCGCGAACGGAATATTAATTCGCTGACCTTCCCCTCAATTTTGCGCCATGACATGTGATTTGAGCCACAGGCATCTTGCGTCACCTGCCAGCCATGATAGGCTCAATTCAATCAAATGGCCTTCTGGGGAGGGGGAATTTCATGCAACTGCCAGCATTGCCGGACGGGTTGACACTCGAGCGCACAGGCGCATGCGCCACGGTGACCTTGCACCGCGCTGATGGGCGCAATGCGCTGTCGGCGGAAATTATGCGCGGCTTGCGCGATGTCGCCCTATGGCTGAAAACCGATATTGAAACCCATGTCGTGGTGCTGCACGGCGCGCCGGTGTTCAGCGCCGGGGCTGACCTAAAAGACCCCGATATGCGGACCGACCATCTCGACAAGCTGAGCCAGCGCCAAGCGCTGCTGCTGGGGCCGGATATGTGCGCGGCATGGGAAGCGCTGGAACAAGTGACAATCGCGGCGATTGAGGGCTATTGCTTGGGCGGTGGCTTGGCACTGGCGGTGGCGTGCGACTGGCGCGTGTGTGCCGACGATGCGGCCTTGCGTCTGCCGGAAGTGCCCTTGGGCATTAATATGAGTTGGCAGGCCAATCCGCGCATTACCGCGCTGGTCGGCCCGGCGCGCGCGAAAGAGATTATCATTTTGGGCGAGGATGTGATGGCGACCACCGCGCATGATTGGGGGCTGGTCGACCGCCTCACAGCGCCCGGCACCAGTTTGCAGGTGGCCGGCGAACTGGCCGCGAAAGTGGCTGATTTGCCGCCGCTGCCTGTACGCATGACAAAACAGGCGATTAACGCGCATGCCTATGCGCTCAATTATGCGGCCTCGTTTATGGATCGTGAGCAATATGCCCTGCTCGCCGGTTCGGAGGAAAACAAGGCCGCCATTCGCAAGTTTTTTGACCGATCGAAATAAAATTATCTGAAAAGGAGACAGATATGCGGGTAGCGGGAAAAATGGCTTTTGTAACCGGGGGGGCTTCCGGCCTGGGGCGCGCCGCCGCGCTCATGCTGGCAAAGGAAGGCGCCAAGGTTGGTGTGTCGGATATCAACGCCGAGGGTGCCCAAGCGGTGGCCGATGAGATCAATGCGGCGTGCCCCGGTCAGGGTTTTGCCTATCGGCTGGATGTCACCGATGAGGCGCAATGGCAGGCCGCGCTCAACGGCGCGCATGAGGATATGGGTGGGCTCAATGTTCTGCTCAATAATGCCGGCATTGGCGGCGGGTCGACGATTGAGGATACTGACTTTGCAACCTGGAAGCGGGTGCACGAGGTTGACACGGACAGTGTGTTTTTGGGCTGCAAATACGCCATTCCGCTCATGCGCGCGCATGCGCCCGGCTCGATCATCAATATTTCTTCGATTGCCGGGCTGATCGCGGGGCACAATATGGCGGCGTATAATTCGGCCAAAGCCGGGGTTTGGCTTTTGTCGAAATCCGTGGCGTTGCATTGCGCCAATCGTGGCTATCAGATCCGTTCCAATTCGATCCACCCGACCTTTATCGACACGCCTATTCTTGACCCGATGGCGGAACATATGGGGCGCGAGGAGTTGCGCGAAAAGCTGGCGCGTCAGGTGCCTTTGAAGACCATCGGTGATCCCGATGATGTTGCCTATGCGGTTTTGTTTCTGGCAAGCGATGAATCGAAATTCATCACCGGCTCCGAAATCAAAATCGACGGCGGCATCTCGGCCATGTGAGGTCGTCATGCTCACACCTGCCGACGATTATCCGCTGCATCAGACGCCGGAGCCGATGGCGCTGGCTTCCGGCGAACGCAATTTTTACGACCGCTTCTTTTTTAACGGATACGCGCCTGACGGCTCGGTGTTTTTCGCCGCTGCCTTGGGTGTTTATCCGCAGTTGAACATTATGGATGCAAGTTTCTGCCTGCTGATCGACGGCAAGCAGTATAATTTGCGCGCTTCCAAGCACATGCTGGGCGACCGGCTGAACCTTGTTGTCGGGCCGGTGCGGGTTGAAATTATCGAACCGCTATACCGCGTAAGTGTGCATGTGGACGACCCTGAAAACGGCATTGCAGCCAATCTTGAAGCCACCGCCCGCCATCCGGCGGTTGAGGAGCCGCGTTTCACCCGTCATAACGGGCCGCGCCTGTTTATGGATTACACCCGCGCGACACAAAATGTCAGTTGGCAGGGCGAAATTAAGCTTCATGGCACGACGCAAAATGTCGCTGGCTGGCACGGTACGCGCGACCGAAGCTGGGGCATTCGTCCGGTCGGTGACAATGACTTACAGGCAGGTGTGCCCGAAATGGTGCCGCAATTTTACTGGCTGTGGACGCCGATAAATTTTGAAACCCATGTATTGTTCTGCCACACCAATGATGATGGCGACGGCGAGGCGTGGAACCGTCGAGCTGTATTGCAAAATCTCGAAACCGGAGCCGTCCAGTATTATGACCGTTTCGGGCTGGATGTGCGCTATCATGACACCATGCGTCGTGTGGCCGAACTCGACCTTGAGCTGGCGGGGCTCGACGGCGCGCATGCGCGTGTTCGCATGCAGACGCACGCGCCCCTGTTTTATATGCAAGGGCTGGGCTACACCCACCCCGAATGGGGCCATGGCAAAAATCAGGGTGAGTCGAAAACCGCGTTTGATGTGATTGAACTGAAAGACGGCGAGGCCGCCTTGCGC
>CAJXCG010000115.1 GCA_913051715.1 uncultured Rhodobiaceae bacterium | reverse complement strand
TGCCCGGCGCCGCTACGCACCAGCCCCGCGTCGCCGCGCGCACCCAAGGCCAGCCCCAGCGCATCCAGCAAAATGGATTTTCCGGCTCCTGTCTCGCCGGTCAGCGTACACAGATTGCCGTGCCAATCGAGATCGAGCTTATCGATGAGAACAATGTCGCGTATCGACAGTGATAGCAGCATTCGCGGCCCCTAAAAGACCTTGTCGAGAGCCCTGCTAATCCAGGAAGAAGGGTCTGCCTTTGGGGTGAGTTGGCGTTCGACCAGAAACGCATAGCTGTCTTCATACCACCGGCTGTTGGGAAAATTATAGCCCAGCACCGCGGCGGCATTTTGCGCCTCGTTTTCGACGCCGAGCGACAGATAGACCTCTGTCAGGCGGTGCAACGCCTCCGGCACATGCGAGGTGCGCGGGAAGTTTTTGATGACATTTGAAAATCTGACCGAGGCGGCAACATAATGGCCGCGTTTGAGATAATATCGGCCCACATCCATTTCCTTGCCCGCGAGATGGTCACTTGTCAGGTCGAGTTTCAAAACCGCATCGCGCGCATAATCCGTGTCGGGGAAACGCCGGATCACCTCGATAAGCGCTTGCTGGGCGAGTTCGGTAATCAACTGATCGCGCTTCACATCGGAAATGCGTTCGTATTGGCACAAGGCAATCAGATAATAAACATATGCCGCGCGCTTATTGCCCGGATAGAGCGCGAGAAACCGCGTTCCGGTAAGGATCGCTTCGTCATATTTGTTTTGTAGATAATAGGTATAGGCCGCCATAACCATGGCCCGGCGCGCCCAGATCGAATAGGGATGCTGGCGTTCAACCTCGTCAAATTGCAGTGCTGCATTAATGAAATTGCCGCGTTCCAACTCGTCAAACGCTTCATTGTAAATTTGCTCAACGGGGCGCTCGATATATTCAGCGACTTCCGGATCCGACGCGCCACACGCCGCCAGCACGCCACACAAAGCCAACACGGTTAAAGATTGTTTCCACGTCATATTGAAATAGCGCCCCACGACCCAAAAGACCCAATGAGCCATTGTTTTACAGCATTGGGATAAAGGATGCCATAGACAGATGCGGGAAAAGACGCGCTTATTCGGCGGCCAGAATATTATCCGTGTCGGACAGGCTCACCAATTCAAAAGCGTCGGCCTCAAGGAACAGAGCATGCAGCAATTTATTATGCAGCGCATGGCCTGATTTATAGCCACGATAATGCCCGATCATGGGCAGACCAAGCAGGTACAGATCGCCAATCGCGTCCAGAAGCTTATGTTGCACAAACTCCTGCGGCGAGCGCAAACCCTCTTCGTTCATAACCACATCGCCATCAACCAAAATGGCGTTTTCGATAGACCCGCCCAAGGCAAGCCCGGCGCTGTGCATGGCCTCAACCTGATGCAGCATACAAAACGTGCGCGCGCCAGCGACATGGGTGTCAAATTTATCGGCCATCAGGTCAAGCTGATATGCCTGACGCCCGATGGCGCTGCTTTGAAAGTCAATCTCCGCTTCGAAAACACATCCGTTTTCTGGCAGCAATTCGCAATAGCTGTCGCCTCGCGTCACCCGCACGGGCTTTTTGACGCGCAACGCCCGACGCGCAGCTTCCAATTCGACCAGGCCGGCGCCGCGCACCAAATCAACAAAAGGCTGCGCGCTGCCATCCATGATCGGCACTTCAGGCCCGTCAATTTCGACGATAATATTATCAACCCGCAATCCGGCGAGCGCCGCCAGTAAATGCTCAATCGTTCCAACCACATGCCCGTGGCTGTTACCAATTTTGGTGGACAGCGTCACATCACACACACTGCCGAACAGAGCCGGAATTGTGCCTTCCTCGCGGTCGGCAATATCCGTGCGGACAAAAATAATGCCGGTATTGGCCGCGGCTGGTAAAAGCCGCATGTTCAGTTCGGCACCCGAATGCAAACCAATGCCCGTGCACGAAACCGCCTCGCGCAGCGTCGTTTGGCGCGAATCAAACTGCCGACCGTCCGATGCGCCGGCAAAAGCGACCGTCGGAAAGCGCTCATGAATTTGAGCAATCGTGGCAGGGGGTGGTGCCATAAGGCCTTCGTCCTTGGTGTCAATATGTTTTCTTACATTTTTGTTCTACGAAAGCGTGACGCCAAGTACAAATAACAGATTATTGCCTAATATTACGGCTCTGAAATATTTTTAAATTAGCAAAATCAATAGGTTGAATAAAAGCCCGGACGCTTGTCCGGGCTTTTATCACATTTATTACCGACGTAAGAATGCCGGAATGTCCAGTTGCTCGGCCTCATAGGACGTGCTCATGCTGGGCGCGGTTTGCATTTGCGTCTGCACGACAGGCGCCTGTTCAACCATGGCCGGGGCCGGCGTCACCGTGTTCACCGAGATTTCCGGCGTTGGTGCAACCGGTATTTCGGCCTGTACGGCGGGTGCCGGCGCGGCGGGTTCGTCGAGGTCCAGCGTCGGTTCGATCGGCTTTGCCGCTTCGGCCACCAGCGGAGCCGGCGTATCGGGCGCGGCTTCGGGCACATCGAGAATGGCCGCCGGACGCAGATCTGACGCCAACGCATCATCGATTTCTACGGCCACCATTTCGCCCGTTTCCTGAACCCGCGGCTCCACACGCTCTTGCATATTTGGCGTTTCCAAATCCTCAATCGGATCGCCGGCCAAATGGCCTTTTTCCTTTGGCGCGCGGCGGTTTGTTCCCAGCACACGATCAAGGAACGAACGCGACCGCTTCGACACTTCGCGGCGCGGTGCCAGTTTCGGCTCCCGCAAGAAACCGGGAAGCTCGCCATCATCGGGCTCATCGGCTATTTCCGGTGCCTCTGCAACGGTTTCGGGCTCTTCGATCTCCACGACTTCTTCAACC
Source organism: uncultured Rhodobiaceae bacterium (assembly GCA_913051715.1). Taxonomy (GTDB): domain Bacteria; phylum Pseudomonadota; class Alphaproteobacteria; order RS24; family RS24; genus UBA7378. Next base: position 82 of record CAJXCG010000115.1, on the reverse strand, counting down.
GTCGGCGGCGTGGCGTCGTTTTGCATAAACGCGGGCAATTCGCCGGTTGCAGCTTCCGCCACAGGCGGCTCGGCTTGCGGAT
>CAJXCG010000114.1 GCA_913051715.1 uncultured Rhodobiaceae bacterium | reverse complement strand
AGCGCCCCGTTTGATAGGAAATTCAAAATGACCGAAACCGTTGTAATCACAGGCATTGCCCGCACGCCCATGGGCGCGTTCAAGGGCGCGTTTGAAGATGTTGCCGCCCCCGAACTGGGTGCCGTCGCCATCAAAGCTGCCATGTCGGAGGCCAATATAGACGCCAGCGCCGTCGAACAAGTGGTCATGGGTTGTGTTCTCCCGGCAGGGCAAGGTCAGGCCCCGGCGCGCCAAGCGGCGCTCGGCGCGGATTTGCCCATGGCGACTGGGGCCGTGACCGTCAACAAAATGTGCGGGTCGGGCATGCAAGCAGCGATTATGGCGCATGACACCATCAAGGCCGGTTCAGCAGACATTATTGTTGCGGGTGGCATGGAGAATATGACGCGCGCGCCTTATTTGCTGCCCGATGCGCGCAATGGCATGCGTATGGGCGACAAGGCTGTCATCGACTCGATGATGCATGACGGGCTGACGGACGCCTATGATGGCGGCGCCATGGGGGTGTTTGCCGACATGATTGCCGCGGAATACCAGTTCAGCCGCGAGCAACAAGATGCGTATGCGCTGGAATCCATTCGCCGCGCCAAAGCCGCGCAAGACGGCGGCAAATTTGAACGCGAGATCGCGCCGGTCACGGTTGCCACCCGCAAAGGCGAGGTGGTTGTCGCGCATGATGAGGGGCCACAAAACGCCCAAGCCGAAAAAGTGCCGACCTTGCGGCCTGCTTTTTCAAAGGAAGGCACGGTCACTGCGGCCAATGCCAGTTCGATCAATGATGGCGCGTCGGCAATGGTGTTGATGCGAAAATCGGACGCGACAATGGGCGGGCATAAAATTCTGGCCGAGATTGTTGCCCATGGCGCGCACGCCCATGAGCCGGCCTATTTCACCACGGCGCCAGTCAAGGCGATTGAAAAAGCGCTGGCGCGCGCGGGCTGGTCAGCCGCAGAAGTTGACCTCTGGGAGATTAATGAAGCCTTTGCCGTGGTGCCGATGATCGCGATGCAGGAATTGAGCCTTGAGCACGATAAGGTCAATGTTAATGGCGGCGCGTGTGTGTTGGGTCACCCGATCGGGGCGAGCGGTGCGCGCATCATGGCGACACTTTTGGCCGAAATGGAAAAACGCGATGCCAAAAAAGGCGTCGCTGCCCTGTGCATTGGCGGCGGCGAGGCCACGGCGATCTGTCTGCAACGCGACTGAGCGCGCTTGGTCTAGATGTCGTCGCGGATGTCAAACGTCCGGAAAACCGGCGGGCCGGCAAGGGCATCGCCAATGGCTTCCAGCATCCCGCCCTCTACACGCCAGTTCAGATAGGCTTGTTGATGCTCGGCGCTGGCCCATAATTCGACCAGAAGCAGCGAATGTGTTTCCGCCTCGTAATAGGATTTAACCTCCTGGCACCCGTCATAGGCGCGTGTGTCCGGTAATGTGGTTTTCATTGCGTCCAGAAAGCCTTCGGCCGCTTCCGGTTTCAAATTGAACTCAACGGTGACCATAACTGACATGGTGTGCCCCTCTCCTAGTTGATTGTTTGGCAAGACTAGCACCGCTTTGCGCCGCTGTCGCGGCTTTACATGAGGGTTAGCAGGATTTTTGGACTGTTTCGGCGTGTGCGCCGCGAGTAGGGATTTGGGGGTAATGTGTAACACAAGAGACAGTTATGTTGTTCCCAGCCAATATTGCCGATAGGCTTTGCACCAAAGGGCGCCGCATGCAGATTTTGCGTCCAACCTGTTGAAAGAAGGAGTGCTCATGTCAGCCAATCTCGTGTCACCTAATCTCAATTCATCCAATCTTACGTTTTTAAGCGGTAAGCAAATGCCCAATCGTTTCATGCTGGCACCGCTGACCAATTTGCAAAGCCATGATGACGGCACCTTGTCGGAAGACGAATATAACTGGCTGACCATGCGCGCCAAGGGTGGGTTCGGGCTGACCATGACATGCGCGGCCTTTGCCGAAAAAACCGGCAAGGGTTTTGACGGCCAGCTTGGGGCCGCTGGCGACGGGCATTTTGATGGTATGAAACGCCTCGCCGACGGCATTAAAGAACATGGGAGCCTCGCCTATACACAGATTGTGCATGGCGGCATGCGAACGTTGGAAAAATTTACCGGAGAACGGCCCGTATGCCCTTCCGACAATGGCGAGACGGGCGCGCGCGCCATGACGCTCGATGAGATTAAGGCCACCGAAGAGGCGTTTATCAACGCGGCGATTTTGTCCGAAAAGGCCGGTTTTGACGGCATGGAAATTCATGGCGCACATGGCTATTTGCTGTGCCAGTTTTTGTCGGCCGAGATTAACCGCCGCGAGGATGATTATGGCGGGTCGCTGGAAAACCGCACGCGCATCATCGACAATATTATCGCTGGCATCAAACAGGCATGCGACAGTTCGTTTAGCTTGGCTTTGCGGTTGTCGCCCGCGCGTTTCGGTGTGCAGATTGATGAGATTGTTGCTTATTATGAACGCCTATGCGCCGCGCGCACGCTCGATTTTATCGACATGTCGCTCTGGGATGTGTTTCAGGTGGTTGACGAAGGCGCGTATGAAGGCCAACGCCTGGTTGATATTTTCGCGCAGCTCGATCGGCACGACACTAAGTTGACTGTGGCCGGTAAAATCACCACCGGCGAAGATGTCAAAAACGTGCTGGACGCAGGGGTTGATTTTGTCGCGCTCGGGCGCGCGGGCATTTTGCACCATGACTGGCCGCAAAAATTTGCCGCAGACGAAAATTTTCAGTCAATCCCAACCCCGGTAACCAAAGCGCATTTGACCACTGAAGGGCTTGGCCCGAAATTTGTCAGTTACATGTCGACCTGGGCCGGTTTCGTCGAGGAAAGCGCCTAACGTTTTTTTCTGTTTAGGGCACTGTGTTAATGGCGGAGAGGAAGGGATTCGAACCCTCGATGCGCTATTAACGCATACTCCCTTAGCAGGGGAGCGCCTTCGACCACTCGGCCACCTCTCCACCTGTGGTGATACCGAAGG
>CAJXCG010000113.1 GCA_913051715.1 uncultured Rhodobiaceae bacterium | reverse complement strand
CGATGACGAAGCTCACAACCAATCGTTCCATGGCCTGTCGATAAGCCGACAGCCGCGCCAAAATTTGTTTTGCGGCGGCGCGCGCTTGCGGCGACCAATCGGCTTTCAGCGCGGCGGCGAGATTGGCCTGACTTTTCAAAATCACGCCATCTTCGGGCACGCGCAAATTATTGGCCGCAAGGGTCGCACCCGTCGAGGTGATGTCGACAATGGCCTCGGCCGCACCCGACGCAGGCGCGCCTTCCGTGGCCCCAAAACTGGTGACAATCTGGATGTCCTGCACATCATTCGCGGCAAAATAATCCGTGGCCAGATGGATGTATTTGGTTGCCACGCGCATCAACTGCCCGTTGTTCAGCCGGAAATCGGACGCGACCTCGGCAAGGTCGGCCATTGTCGCAACATCAACCCAGCTGTTCGGGATAGCAACGACAACATCGGCATGTCCGAAGCCGAGTGGCATCACAAGCTGAACAATGCTATCGAGATCAGGCACCTCTTCGCGCAGCAAATCCTCGCCCGTAATGCCGAAATGCACGCTACCGTCGCGCAGACGCGCGGCAATTTCGCTGGCCGAGAGATAGGCTATCTCAACCTCCTCGAAACCGACTAATGTACCGGTATATCCACGCGCGCCGGCGCGCTTGAGTGTCATGCCGGCTTGCGTGAATATTTCGGCCGATTTTTCCTCTAGCCGCCCCTTGGACGGCACGGCAATGGTCAGGGCTTTAGTCATCCGGCTTCTCCGCGCGCCGCCTATCGGCCCGCCACTTCGCGCAGGCGCTCAAGTGCAATCGCGCCGCCAACAGCTGGGATTTGGTGTGGGGCTCCGAGGCTTTCAACAAGGTTATCATAACGCCCACCCGACGCGATGACTTTGCGCGGCCCCAGTTCCAGTACATGAATTTCAAAGCTGACCCCGGTGTAATAGTCAAAGCCTCCGCTTTGGCCAAAGGTTTCAAAGTCGTTCGTTTGCAGGTCAAGGGCACTGGCCACAGTCTCGATCCAATCCATGTTAAAATTTTCTCTATCAAGCGGCCGTTGGGATGGGTCTTCCGGTACAAATTTATAAGAGCCGTTGGGTGAACCTTCTTCATTTTGCTGCTCTGCACGTTGTGCATGGTAGCGTCTGCTTCGCTCAATGCGCCGAATGATATCTTCGCCTCTGCGTCCGGCAAGCATTGCGCCCGGGTCGGGGGGGATGATGCGAGCCAGTCTTTCCAAAGGAATTATTGCCTTCGGTTGACTGATTTTCCGAACATGTGCGGGCACGAAATGTATTTTATAATCGGTCACGCCCGCGGCCTGAATGATTTTAAGCAGCTTCTCCAAAACCTCAATATCGTCCTCAATCGCGGCCTCGCCGGTTTTGCCGTTGATGATTTCCAATCCCATCTGCGTAAATTCTTCCGGCTTGCCGGCCCCGCGCGGCTGATAGCGGAACGCGGTGCCCTGGTAGCACAGGCGCGCTTCGTCAAAGCGTCCGGCGCGTACATAATCCAGCACGGTCGGGATGGTGAGATCGGGGCGCAGGCACAATTCTTCCCCGCCGGGGTCAGTGAAGCGATATAAACGGCGCTGCATTTCTGCGCCCATGCGATTGATGAACGGGTCGCTGGGTTGCAAAATCTGGTTTTCGACGTGCCGATAGCCCGACGCCACCAAATCTTGCAAAAAACCGTCCGGTGATGCGAAGGCAGATGTTATCGCGGCGTCGTAGCGGAAATGGCGCGGTTCGGCGCTGGCCGGGCCGCCGAAAACACGGTCATCTATGGCAAGGTTTAAGGCTTCGCAAGCCTTGGCCAGCGCGTAATGCTTGGCGGCGGGAAACCCGTCGCGGCGGTAATTGGAGATTGCCGAGGCCCCGACACCAAGCATCTCGGCAACTTTTTTGGTGCCGCCCAAGGCGTCGATAATTTCAGCGGGTGATGTCAGCATGCTGCGCCTACCAGATTGCCCATGTGTTAAATTAATCTGGAAGTAGCATGAAATAATATTCATGTAAATTGAAAATAATCAAAAATTCAAACAAATTGAAGTTCAAGAAATTTGAAAATGTGGCTTATTCGCTCAGTAATTTGATAATAGTATTAGAAACTTCATTTTTCTTGACTTCAAATTGTGCATGCGCTGAAGCACGCCATTCGGCATTGTCTTCGATTTCGGCTGATTTTTGCTTGCCGAGGTCGAGATCTTTCACCGTCACCACGCCTTTGGCGCGTTCGTCCTCGCCCTCAATCACCACAAAGCGCGCCCGGCGGGCATCGGCATAGCGTAATTGCGCTTTCATGGCACTGTCGCCCATATAAAGTTCGGCGCGCAAACCTGCGCTGCGTAAGTCTTGCACGAAAGCCGCCAGTTCGGGGCGGGTTTGTTTATCCATTACCAAAACGACGATGAGCGGTTGCAGGGCATGGGCGTCGGCGTGACCCAATAAGGCAAGAGCGGCGGCCAAACGGCTGACACCGATGGAAATGCCCGTTGCGGGGATTTCCACGCCTTTGAAGCGCTTGATGAGGTCGTCATAGCGCCCGCCGCCGCCAACCGAGCCGAAGCGCGTCACCGTGCCGTCGCTGTCTTGCGTGTCAAAGGTCAGGTCAATCTCGTAGACCGGGCCGGTGTAATAGCCCAAGCCCCGCACAATGGTGGGGTCGATGCATAATCTGTCAACGCCATAGCCAAGCCGCGTGAAAAGCGCGTCCATTTCGCGTAATTCGGCAATGCCGCGCGCACCGGATTCGGTGTCGCCAATTTGGGCTTCCAGCGCGTCCAGCATGTCCGGTCGGCTCGCGCCTTGCGCGCTCACCAAGCCCGCAACGGCATCGATCTGAGCCGCATCCAGTCCGGCTCCGGCGGTAAAATCGCCGCTTTCGTCGCGCCGGCCCGCGCCCAAAAGGTCGCGCACACCGGCAAGGCCCAGCCGGTCATATTTGTCCATGGCGCGCAAAATGGTCAGTCGGCGCGTCTCATAATCGGCCTGCTCGGCACTGACGCCAATGCGCTGCAACAGCCCGTCCATAATTTTGCGGTTGTTGATGCGTACCAAATAATCGCCTGTTTCAATGCCCAGCGCCGCCATGCAATCGGCGGCCATCATGCAAATTTCGGCATCGGCGCCCATATTGCCCGCGCCCACCGTATCGGCATCAATCTGTAAAAACTGACGATAGCGGCCGGGGCCGGGTTTTTCATTGCGCCAGACCGGGCCCCACTGAAAGCGGCGAAAGGGCTTGGGCAGGGCGACATAATTTTCCGCGACATAGCGCGCCAGCG
>CAJXCG010000112.1 GCA_913051715.1 uncultured Rhodobiaceae bacterium | reverse complement strand
GTCAACATCCGTGCCAAGGCGGGCGCGCCGAAGCGGCGCAAAAGCAAGACCCAGCGCAATATTGTCGCGCACGCTGAGCCACGGGATGAGGTTGAGCGTCTGATAGATAAAGCCGATATGCGTGCCGCGAAACCGATCCATACGCGCCCCCGAAAGCAACGACATATCGTGTCCGGCAAGCGCAATGCGCCCACGCTCGGCAGTTAAAACGCCCGCCAAAAGACTTAAAAATGTCGATTTTCCGCTGCCCGATGGACCCAACAAAAGGCAAGTTTTCCCGGCTTCCAACGAAAGCGATGGAATGTTCAAATGGAACCCATCGGACCCAGCATAACCGAATTGCAAATCGTCAATCTGGAGTGTCATCGGTGCTTCTCAGGAGGCTGATTGGGTTTTGGTAAGCCTAGCATGTTTTGACCCGACTTTGGCTTTTTTTTTTACCGCTTGCTATGATATTGTCTCGTCATGGAACACGTAGTGTCACCGGAAAAGTTTTCTTGGACGTGCATGCATACTTGGCAACAAGCCATGCGGAACACGGCATGGTGCCTCGCCGGCTGCGCGATTGGCGATTTGGGCACCATATTCTATTTTCAAGTAACGGGTATTCCTTGGCCGGTTTGGGCCATTATGAGCCTTGCCATCGTCAATGGGCTGATAACTTCGATTGCGCTGGAAACTCTTATCCTGACGCGTCAAATGGCGTTGCAAGCCGCGTTCAGAACGGCCATCGGCATGTCGTTGATTTCCATGATTTCTATGGAAGCGGCGATGAACCTGGTTGACGTCGCACTCACCGGAGGTGCCGTTCTCACCTGGTGGGTGGTGCCCCTAATGCTCGTTGCGGGCTACGTCACCCCCCTGCCCTATAATTATTGGCGCTTAAAAGCGCATGGCAAAGCCTGCCACTGACCCCGCAAAATACGGGGAGAACTGACACGGCGTTCCCCCCGATCATTTTGATGATTTATTTACGGATTTGGTTGCTTCCCAACTGTCCGGTCGTGGCGATATTGTCGACATAGGAAACACCGACAAGGTCGCGCACACGGCTCAGTTGCTTCTGAAAGGCTGGCAGAACGCTCTGGGTCAGCGGATCATCCAAATAATCAGCCCGACTTTCAACGCCAATCACCACAATATGGGTGACACCCGGCACGCCACCTGCTTTGACGGCCCACAAATCAATGCTTGCCAGCCCCGAAAGCGCTTCCGGGCCTTCGGCTGAATCTCGCATCAGCTCGGCATAACGCGCAGCATTACGCACATTGACCGCATATCCGATGAACTGTTTGCTTTCCTCGGCATTTTTACCAAAGCCGACAACATGCTCATACACGGTTTCGGAAACGAACTGAGCCGATGTTGCCAGAGCGCCTTGGAACTGCAGAAAATCCGGGCTTGAAGAAATGGCCGCCGAACGCGTTTCCCATTCTTTCTGGTTTTCATAAACAACGGCGAGATTATGCGTGGCCGGATTGGCACCGTTCGCAACAATCGCGTTCAAATACATCATCCCCGGAAACGCGCGCCCGGTTTGGGTTGACTTATATTTATCAAAAGCCGCAATGACGTCGTTTTGCTTAATTGGGCTAACAGCAACCTGATAATCCACCCAGATTGCATTGGCATTTGCCGGCAGCATGCTCTGAGTCGCAAGCCCCATAATCGTTAACAATGAAATACAAAAGCTACGCATAATGATCCCCCCTTAAAACTTGGAACCTTGATAATGCGCGCTGTCCCATTTCACGGAAACCCCAAAGAAATTGGGGTATTAAAAGCTTTTGCCACAAACCCGAAAATTTTACGACGTGGCGGCAAAGACTGAACGTTCAAATATGTCGAAAACCGCCAGCGCCGCCTCATTATAGACGGGCAGCATTTGCATCATAACGACGCACGCCGTTTCGCGGCTGCGATCTATGGCGAAAAATGTATTGTACAAACCAGACCACGCCCCCGCGCCGGCCGAACGCCGCCCCGCGATCTCGGTTTCATTCAGCATAAAGCCGTAGCCCCATTTCATCGATGTGCCTTCAAACCAACCATGCGCTGCGGCCAGCATCGGATTGAAAGTCGGCATGTGCACAACCTGTTTGTCGCCAATCTGGTTCACGAACATGTCCGTGACCATGTCGGCGGGCAGAATTTGGCCGTCCGGTGCTTGCCCGTTTTGCAGCAGCATACGCATGAATTTCATATAGTCGTCGACATTTGAATAGAGCCCGCCGCCGCCCAAATACGGGCCATCGGTCACGGTCGGCATGAGTTGTGTCACATCACTCATACTGCCGTCATCGCCGCGCAAGGCCAGTGGCACCAACGCGTCGCCGTCAAGATCAGTAATTGAAAAACTGGTATGATCCATGCGCAGCGGACGCAGAATATGGGTTTGGGTATATTGGTTAAGATCGGTGCCGCTGACCTTTTCGATAATCTTGCCGACCCAATCCAAGCCAATGCCATATTCCCAGCCTTCGCCCGGCTGAAAAATTACCGGTGCCGACAAAAACCCGTCATTATCGCTGGCGACGCCCGGAATTTTTTCCTGCGCGACCAATTCGGCAATCAATTCGGCATGAAAATCGTAAGCATAACCGGATGTATGGGTCAAAAGATGCCGCAGCGTAATGTCACGCGCCAAGGGTGCAAATGCGAAGTCGTCGCCATTGCGCACAACCACTTGTGTGTCGCCCAATGCCGGCAAAATTTCTTTCATTGGCTGATCGAGTTCCAAGTCCCCGCGCGCCACTAATTGCAACGCGGCAACGCTGACAACCGGCTTGGTCATCGACGCGATGCGGAAAATATGCGCCGCCCCAAGCGGGTGATCGCCAGCCGAACCAATTTGATCGTGCAGCCGTGTTGATTGGGCATCCGTCGCCCCGAAGCTCGCAAACGGCACACTATGTGCGGCCATTGTCGCTTCAAGTTCACTTTTCATTGCTTCAAACATGTTGACCTCACTTTGCCTTTTTCCGAATTCTGCGCGCATCGCCGGGCGCTAAACGCGCACATCGCCATCATCAATTTGTTTTTGCAATGGCGGCGTCAGCTTGACGAATTCGTCCGAGGCAGGCGCAAGAAAGAAAATATCATCATCAAGCGCGGCGCAATCATACGCCTCGTTTTTGAGCTGGCTTTTTTGATATTTGAACGTCCCCGTGAGGCTGGTTGCCTTGCCGATACGCAAAAATCTGGGCACGGCATAGCTTGGCAAACGATTGCGCAAAAGTTCGGGCAGTGCGTCCAATTTTACCTCACCGCCAGCGCGCGGCGTGACATACATCATGCCGCATCTGCCGTCGCGCCCGGGCACTGTAACGCCGTATACCACAGCATCTTCGGCTTGCGACCAGTCGGCCACCGCGCCTTCGATTTCCGTTGTGGCAACATTTTCACCCTGCCATCTGAACGTGTCGCCAATGCGGTCGGC
>CAJXCG010000111.1 GCA_913051715.1 uncultured Rhodobiaceae bacterium | reverse complement strand
AGCCCGGCCCGATAATCGTGCCCATGCCAAACGCTGCGCCGATGGCGGCCACGCCGGATGTGCGTTCGGCGCGCGTGGTGCGGTCGGCAATATAGGCTTGCGCCGCCGACGGCGTGCCCGATCCGAAAAAACCAAAAATCGCGCGCACCATAATCATCGCCGCGTATAAAGTCATAAGCGGCCAGACACCCATTTGGCCTGCCGCCAGCAACAGCCCAAAACCGCCCGTGGAAATCCCGAAGCCGACAAGCCCCAAAAGAATGACCGGCTTGCGCCCCCAAATATCACTGCGCCGACCCCAAAATGGCGACATCACCACCCACAGCACGGCGGACAGGGTAAAAATCGCGCTGACCTGCACTTCGCTCAGGCCAAGGTCACGCGCAATCGGGGGCAGCAGGGCGAAAAACAACGACTGGCCCATGCCCAGCGACAAAAGACAGACGAACAATAATGACAGCCCGCGCGTCCGCTCGGTTTTTGTTGTTTGTTTAGTCGGCTGTTCCACGGGCGTTTCCTGATTTCTTGGTATTCTGCCAGCCCTATAAACATCTTATTCGACAGTGCTGTCAAACGCGCGGCTAAAACCACATATGACCGTCACGCGCGCGCGCCAGATCATGCTCGGCCATCATTTCGACCAGCGCATCAAAGCTGACGCTGGGGCGCCAGCCCAATTCGGCATGGGCTTTGCCCGCATCGCCGATCATCGGGTCGGGTTCGCTCGGCCGGTAAAAATGCGCGCTCACCCCGACAATCTGGCGTCCGGATTTTGCGTCAAAGCCCTTTGCTTCCACCCCGCTGCCTTCCCAGGCAAGGTCAAAGCCCATCACCGCCGCCGCGCGATTGACAAAGTCGCGCACGGTGTGGGTTTGCCCGCTGGCAATGACAAAATCATCGGCCTGTGCCTGTTGCAGCATCAGCCACATGGCCTCGACATAATCGCCCGCAAACCCCCAGTCGCGCGCATTGTCGATATTGCCGAGCTGCAACATTTCCTGACTGCCACAGGCGATTTGCGCCAAGGTGGTGGTTATTTTGCGGGTCACAAAATCCATGCCCCGAAGCGGGCTTTCATGACTGAACAAAATGCCGGAAGAGGCGTGCATGTCATAGGCTTGGCGATAATTAATGACGCTCCAATGGGCATAGAGCTTGGCGACACCATAGGGCGATTTTGGGCGGAAATCAGTTGTCTCGTTTTGCTTTGCACCTTGCGCCTGACCGAAAATTTCGCTGCTGGAAGCCTGATAAAACCGCGTCGAGGCCCGCATCAGGCGAATGGCCTCCAACAGGCGCAACGTGCCAAGCCCGGATGTTTCGCCCGTATAAAGCGGTTGCTGGAAACTGGCCTGCGGTGAACTTTGCCCGCTCAGATTATAAATCTCATCCGGCGCGACGGTCTCGATCATGCGGACAATATTGGTTAAATCCTGCACATCGAGGGTTTGCAATTCGACATCGCGGTCAATTTTCAGCGCCGACAAACGCGGCAGGTTCAAAGTTGACGCGCGGCGCACCGCACCGACAACGCGGTATTTTTTCTCCAGCAGCAATTTCGCAAGATACGCGCCGTCTTGTCCGGTTATTCCGGTGATCAAAGCCGTTTTTTTTGCCGACATCCAAATCCCCTATATTCGCGCGCGCAACCTAACCCGCATTCGGGCGAGAAACCAGCGCTCAAGCCTGACATGCGTGGCATAGACAAATCAGCGCAAAGCGTATACCAAAACAGTGTTTACGAGGAGGTTTAGCTGTGACCACAAAAACAGCCCTTATAACTGGCGTGACCGGGCAGGACGGAGCATATCTGGCGCGACTTCTGCTGAAAAAAGGCTACATTGTGCACGGCATGAAGCGGCGCGCCTCCTCGTTCAACACCCAGCGCATTGACGATATTTACAGCGACCCGCATGACGAGAATGTCAATTTCTTCATGCATTACGGTGACTTGACCGACAGCAGCAACATTATGCGGCTGATCCAGACCATCGAGCCGGATGAGATTTATAATCTCGCCGCCCAAAGCCATGTGCAGGTGAGCTTCGAGACCGCCGAATACACCGCCAATGCTGATGCGTTTGGCACATTGCGAATTCTGGAAGCCATCCGCACCTTGAAGCTCGTCGAAAAAACACGCTTCTATCAGGCCTCGACGTCGGAGTTGTACGGCAAGGTTCAAGAGGTGCCGCAAAGCGAATCCACGCCGTTTTACCCGCGTTCGCCTTACGCCGTCGCCAAACTTTATGCTTATTGGATCTGTGTGAATTACCGCGAGGCTTATAACATGTTTGCCTCCAACGGCATTTTGTTCAACCACGAAAGCCCGATGCGCGGCGAAACCTTCGTGACACAGAAAATCGCTATGGCGGTCGCGGCCATCGAAACCGGCAAGCAGAAAACCCTGTATCTGGGCAATCTCGACGCCAAGCGCGACTGGGGACATGCGCGTGAATATGTCGAGGGCATGTATCAAATTTTGCAACACGACAATGGCGACGATTTCGTTCTGGCGACGGGGCGCACCGAAACCGTGCGGCGTTTCGTTGAACTGGCTTTTGCCGAAGTGAACCGGGAAATTGTCTGGGCCGGCGACGGCGTGGATGAGGTCGGCAAAGATGCCGCCACGGGCGATGTGCTTGTTCAGATTGACCCACGCTATTTCCGCCCCACCGAAGTCGACCTTTTGATCGGCGACCCGTCCAAGGCCAAAAACCTACTGGGCTGGGAAGTCAAAATCGGCCTTGAAGAACTGGTGCGCGAAATGGTGGCGGTAGCTGTGCACAATGCACGCCTGCCAGACAGCACCAAAAAGCTGGCAGAGTTTTGAATGTATAATCTTGCCGATAAGCGCATCTGGGTTGCCGGGCATAATGGCATGGTCGGTGCCGCTGTGTGCCGCGCACTCGCGTCGGAAAATTGCGAAATTTTGACCGCGCCGCGCGCTGAATTGGATTTGTTGCGCCAGTCAGATGTCGACGACTGGTGCACGCAAGAAAAACCTGATGCGGTGATTGTGTGTGCGGCGCGCGTTGGCGGCATTCTTGCCAATGACACTTATCCGGCTGATTTTATCTATCAAAACCTCACGCTTGAGACGAATATCATTCATAGCGCTTATAAGGCGGGGGTTGAGAAACTCATCTTTTTGGGCTCGAGTTGTATTTATCCCAAACACGCTGCTCAGCCCATTAAAGAAGATGCGCTGCTGACCGGCCCGCTCGAGGCCACCAATGAGTGGTACGCCATTGCCAAAATTGCCGGCATCAAATTGTGCCAAGCTTACCGCAAGCAATATGGATGCGATTTCATCTCCGCCATGCCGACAAATCTCTACGGGCCCGGCGATAATTTTGACCTGGAAACCAGCCATGTGGTGCCCGCGCTGTTACGCAAAGCCCATGAGGCCAAGCTTGAAAATGCCGGCGATATGCAGGTCTGGGGAGACGGCACGCCTTTGCGCGAATTGCTATATGCCGACGATTGTGCCGCAGGCATTATTTTTCTGCTCAAAAACTACTCTGATCACGACCATGTAAATTTGGGCTCGGACGAGGAAATTTCTATCGCCGATTTGGCGCAGTTGATCTGCGACACGGTTGGCTTTTCCGGCGAACTGCAATTCGATACATCGCGCCCCGGCGGCACGCCGCGCAAAAAACTGAATACCGAAAAAA
>CAJXCG010000110.1 GCA_913051715.1 uncultured Rhodobiaceae bacterium | reverse complement strand
GCTATCACGAGCAGGAAGCCCAGATTATCGGACTGGCCGGTGTGCCCGGCGCGGTAACCATCGCCACCAATATGGCCGGGCGCGGCACGGACATCCAGCTTGGCGGCAATCTCGACATGCGGCTGGAAAAGGAACTCGCCAATCTTGAAGGCGCGGCGCGTGACCAGCGCAAACAATCCGTCACCCAAGAGATATCCACGCTGAAAGAAAAAGCACTTGGCGCGGGCGGCCTCTGCGTCATCGGCACCGAACGCCATGAGAGCCGCCGCATCGACAATCAGTTGCGCGGACGGTCGGGGCGTCAGGGAGACCCGGGGCGGTCGTGCTTTTTCCTGAGCTTGGAAGACGATTTGATGCGTATATTCGGCACTGACCGCATGGATGGCATGCTGCAACGGCTCGGCCTCAAAGACGGCGAAGCGATTGTGCATCCGTGGATCAACAAGGCGCTGGAGCGCGCGCAGCAAAAGGTCGAGGCGCGCAATTTCGATATTCGCAAAAACATATTGAAATATGATGATGTGATGAACGAACAGCGCAAAGTTGTGTTCGAGCAGCGCATTGATTTCATGCGCGCCGAGTCCGTCAACGACAATGTGCGCGACATGCGTCACCAAATTGTTGACGATTTGGTGCCGCGCTACATACCGCCAAAAGCCTATCCCGACCAATGGGATATGGATGGCCTGAGCACCGAAATTGAGGAAATTTACAATCTCGATGTCCGGCTGGCTGATTGGGCCGATGAGGAAGGCATCGCCGATGAGGAAATTATTACACGGCTTTACGATGCGGTAGACCGCGCGGCGGCGACGCGCGCCACCGAGATCGGCCCCGACATTATGCGCCAGGTCGAAAAATCCGTGCTGATGCAAACGCTCGACCAGCATTGGCGCGACCATTTGGTGACGCTGGAACATTTGCGCCAAATTGTGGGTCTGCGGGGGTTTGGTCAACGCGACCCGCTCAGCGAGTTTAAGCTGGAAGCGTTTTCGCTATTTTCCGATCTCTTGTCAGCGCTGCGCCAAGATGTTGTGCGCTATATTATGCGCGTGCAGATTGAAACGCCGCCGCCCGTGCCGGAAATGCCCGCGCTTGAACCGACCCAGCCCGCCGACGCAATGGCCGACGCGCCCGCGCAAGCGCCAATGCGCGCCAGCGCCGCAAAAATGGTCGCAGCCCCGGCTTTTGACCCACAAGACCCCGCAACATGGGGCAAGGTCGCGCGCAATGCGCCGTGCCCGTGCGGGTCAGGCAAAAAATACAAGCATTGTCACGGCGCCGTGCGCTAGACGATACCTGAGCGCCCCATATCGAGATATTTCTGACGCCGCGTGTCGCGCAATTCCTGCGGCGACAGGCTGGCAAGTTTTGCCAATTCACCAGCGACCGCGAGGCCGACATCGGACATCATTTGCGCGCGGTCACGATGCGCGCCGCCCACCGGCTCGGTCAAAATGCGGTCGATAACGCCAAGTTTTTCCAAATCCTGCGCCGTGACCTTGAGCGCCGTCGCCGCCGTATTGGCGTGCTCCGAAGACCGCCATAAAATCGACGCGCACGCTTCCGGCGACGCCACGGTGTAAATCGAATGTTCGAGCATCAAAATGCGGCTGGCTGTCGCCAGCGCCAGCGCGCCACCGGAGCCGCCTTCGCCAATAATGACCGAGACAAACGGCACACCCAGTTGCAGACACTTATCCGTACACCGCGCAATGGCCTCAGACTGACCGCGCTCTTCGGCGCCAATGCCCGGATACGCGCCGGCTGTATCGACCAGCGTCACCACAGGCAGGTTGAAGCGTTCAGCCATATCCATAATGCGGATCGCCTTACGATAGCCTTCCGGGCGCGCCATGCCGAAATTATGCTTGAGCCGGCTTTGTGTGT
Source organism: uncultured Rhodobiaceae bacterium (assembly GCA_913051715.1). Classification (GTDB taxonomy): domain Bacteria; phylum Pseudomonadota; class Alphaproteobacteria; order RS24; family RS24; genus UBA7378. Next base: position 1,813 of record CAJXCG010000110.1, on the reverse strand, counting down.
TGGAGCCTTTTTCGTGTCCCAATATGGCAACGGCCTGACCCTGCCAACGGCCCAACCCCGCGATCACGGCATAGTCTTCGGAATAAAGCCGGTCGCCCGCCAAGGGCGTGAAATCTTCGACCAGCGTTTCGATATAATCCATGCAATGCGGGCGCGCGGGATGGCGCGCCACTTGGGTTTTCTGCCAAGCATCGAGATTTTTATAAAGCCGCTCAACTTGATCGGCGACTTTCACCTCAAGTTTCTGGATTTCCTCGAAAATATCAACCGCGCCCTCGGTCTGGCCGACACTGCGTAACTCGTGAATCTTGCCTTCCAATTCGGCGATCGGTTTTTCAAACTCCAAATAGGTCTGCATTGGCTTATGCTCCTTTGCTGGCAATTTGGCTTACATTCGCGCGGCGCGCAAGGGGCACGTCTGCGTTGTGCGATTATCCGTCATCTTTTGATGCCGCGAAATTTACTTGTGCCGCCAGCGGGTGACCGGCCTCGACGAGGCGGCGTTTTCGTTCGTCCATCACATGGGTGTAAATCTGCGTGGTGGAAATATCGGCGTGACCCAACATTTGCTGCACCGCGCGCAAATCGGCTCCGTTTTGCACCAGATGGGTAGCAAAGGCATGGCGCAAAACATGGGGCGAAATGCGGCTTTTTTCCAGTCCGGCGCGTTCGGCCAACAGGTGCAGAATTTGGGTGAAGCGCTGGCGTGTCAAATGACCAAGGCGGCCGCCGGCGGGAAACATATAAGCCGACGCCGCCGCACCGGGCTGGGCGTCGCGCAAAATAATCCATGCATGTGCGGCATGGCGGGCAGGCTCAGACAGCGGCACAAGGCGTTGGCGCCCCCCTTTGCCCTGCACAATAAGCGCCATCATGTCGCCGTCACACGCGGTGCGCGACAGGCTCATCAATTCGCTGACGCGCAGGCCCGTGGCGTAGAGAATTTCGATCAGGCACACGGCGCGATATTTCGCCAGCTTTTCCGCCGCACCGGTTTCGGGCAGCCCATAGGCGGCGTCGATCAGGCTTTGGGTTTCTTCAATGCTGAGTATTTTGGGCAGCGGGCGTTGCGTTTGCGGGCGGGTCAGCTTTTCAGCCGGATTATCGGCGCGGATCGCATCGGTTTGCAAAAACACGAAAAACCGACGAATGGCGGAAATATGCCGCGCCACGGTGGATGCCGCCAGCGCGCGTGCATTCAACTCGCCCAAATAAGCGCGCAAATCGTCTTCCGTTGCCGCGCGTATGCTGCATTGGCGGGTTTCCAGAAAGCGTCGCAAACCTTCGAGATCGCGGCTATAGGCAGACAATGTGTGGTGTGCAGCGCCCTTTTCGGCGGCCATCATGTCAAGAAACAGATCAATGTCCCTATCCATCAGGCCGTTCCGTCATGCCACCATTTGGTTGTTGGGGCGGGAAATATATGCCGTCGGGCGCACCTGGCTGTGGCGGCGCGGCCTCGGAAACATCGGGTGTGACGCGCGTAGACGCTGACGGCGACGCCGCGGCGGGATCAAATTCTGCGGGATCAAATTCTGCGGGATCAAATTCTATGGGGTCAATTTCTACGGGATCAAACTTCATGTCCGGATCAAGATAAGCAATATCTTGCGCGCTCAAAGCCGCGAAATGACCGGTCAGCACTTCGCGCGCCAGATCGCGCGCTGCGTTTTCCTGCTCGGCAATGACCAGCGCGTTGAGCATATAAGCCAGATCCGCACCCGAAAGCTGCGCCGGCGGCATTTCGGCAAAATCGGCGACCAACGCCAGAACCAAATCGCCAATCCAGCCGTTATTTGCCAGCTTGGCATAA
>CAJXCG010000109.1 GCA_913051715.1 uncultured Rhodobiaceae bacterium | reverse complement strand
GATCAACATTATTATCCCGAACTGAAACTTGCACGTTCCACCACTCCTTAAATTATGGGCTGTTTTGCCCCTGATTGATGGCGTGTGTAGCAAACCAGAGCGCGTGTGTCCACCCCTTGTGTTCGCGCAAATGTGCCTGTGCTTGCCAATATGTATGAGTTTGAAGCGGCTTTTTGCTGGGAAAACGGTTGTATTCGCATGCCGCGCGACCCATATTTGGAGTATGAATGAAGCCTATGATGAGATACGCCGTGCCGTGCTGGACGCTGCGCTGCCCGAGATTGCCTTTGACGGCTGGTCTGATGAGGTGTTGGCGCGCGCTGGCGAACAAGCGGGCATTGATGCCGATACGCTGCATCTGGCTTTTTCGGGCGGGGTCGGCGATCTGATTGCGGCGTTTTCAAGCCAAGGCGATAGCGCCATGCTGGCGGCACTTGACGCGCCCGATGAGATGAAAATTCGTTACCGTATTCGCCACGCCGTGCGGGTGCGGTTGGAGGTGGATGCCGGCAACCGCGAGGCTGCGCGCCGCGCGGCGGGCTGGCTGAGTTTGCCCGGGCGACACGCATTGGCCGCGCAGCTTTTTTATGCCACGGCCGACCATATTTGGCACTGGGCGGGCGATACGGCGACCGATTATAATCACTATTCCAAACGCCTGATTTTGAGCGGCGTTATCGGCGCAACGCGGCTTGTGTGGTTTGGTGACGAAAGCGACGGATTTGAAAAAAGCTGGGCGTTTCTTGACCGCCGCATCGAAAACGTCATGCAGTTTGAAAAAGCCAAGGCGAAATGGCAAGCGGCGAACGAGGGCAAAACGCCGTTTTCAGACCTGTTGGGCAAGTTGGCGCGACGGCGCTACAACGCGCGTTCGGCCTGATCGGGCAACAAATTTTAATTTTGTGTGAGCGGTGACAGGCGCGTGACATGGCCCATTTTGCGGCCTTCGCGCGCTTCGGGCTTGCCGTATAAATGCACGCATGTATCGACTGCGCCGGCAAATGCGGCCCAGTTCTCAATCTCGTGACCCAAAATGTTTGTCATTTCGCCGCGGCTATGCAGGTCGGTTGCCCCCAGCGGCCAGCCGGCCATGGCTCGGATGTGCTGTTCGAACTGACCCACCGCACACGCATCCGCCGTAACATGGCCGGAATTATGCACGCGCGGGGCAATTTCATTAATCAAAAGTCCCTCGGCGGTGTCGAATAGTTCGACACCCAATATGCCGACATAATCAAGCCGCGCCACCAGCGTTTCGCCAATTTGTCGTGCGGTCTCGGCCTGCGTCGCAGTGAGCTTGGCCGGCATGATGGAACGGCGCAGAATATGGTTCTCGTGATAGTTTTCAATCGGCGGATAGCAAGCGGTTTGCCCGTCGGTTCCGCGCGCAATAATAACGGATAATTCGCGCGTGAACGGAATGATGCGTTCCAAAATGGCGGGCTGGGCCAACATGTCTGCGCTGTTTTGTTGCCAGTCGGTATCGGCGTCGATGCGCCATTGGCCTTTGCCGTCATAGCCAAAGCGGCGGGTTTTCACAATGCCCGTGCCGCCAAACATATCCAGACCCCGCGCCAGCGCGTCGTGGTCGCCCACATCGATAAAATCAGCGACGGGCAGGCCTTGGTCACGAATGAAGGTTTTTTCCGTAAGGCGGTCGCCGGAAACTCGCAACGCATTGACCGGCGGCAAAACATTTGCGGCGATGGTGTCGAGTGCCTCGGCGGGAATGTTTTCAAATTCATATGTGATGACATCGGTGTTTGCGGCAAGCGCGCGCAAACCATGCGTGTCGTCATAGGCGGTGCACATGAAATCATTGCAAACTTGCGCGGCGGGGGCGTCTTTGTCGGGGGCCAGCACGATTGTACGAAACCCCAATTCGGCTGCCGCCAGACACAACATCCGGCCAAGCTGCCCGCCTCCGATAATGCCGATCGTCGCACCCGGTTTGCACGGCTCACGTGTCACGCGGCACCTCGTCAACCGCAGCGGTGCGCGCCGCGCGCCACGCTGTCAGGCGTGCCTCCAAATCAGCGTCGAAACCGGCCAGCACTGCTGCTGCCAAAAGCGCGGCATTGGTGGCCCCGGCTTCGCCAATCGCCAGCGTGCCCACCGGCACACCTGCCGGCATTTGCACAATCGACAAAAGCGAATCTTGCCCCGACAGGGCCTTTGACTGCACCGGCACGCCGAAAACGGGCACGGTGGTCATGGCCGCAACCATGCCCGGCAAATGCGCCGCGCCACCCGCGCCGGCAATAATGACCTTGAGCCCGCGCGCGCGCGCTGATTTGGCATAATCCACCAATCGGTCGGGCGTGCGGTGGGCCGACACAATCTGGCAGCTATGTGAAATTTCCAGCTGGTCAAGAATATCTGCAGCACATTTCATGGTCGGCCAGTCAGACTGGCTGCCCATAATCACCCCGACATCTACCTGTTGCGTCATGGCTTTACCCTTTCCCCCAGGTCAGGAAAGAGCGGAGTTAAGCCGATTTGGGAGATCGTTTCAAGAACAATTCAAAATTTTATGGACTCGTGCCGCCGAGTTTGCCAGCATTGAAGGCACGGAGAATTTCATGACGACTGACGCGCGCATAGCCAGCTTGCTTCGTTTGCACCAGCGCCTTGAGCAGGAACTCGCAGACGCACTTGCCCACAAATCAACACATGATAGCGACATAAAAAAATTGAAATTGCGAAAACTTGCTATCAAGCGGCAAATGGAAAAATTGCGGCTGCCTGATTAATTGCCAAACACATCTTCGGGGCGCAAATCATCCAGATTGCGCGGTTCTGAGGTGTTCTCAGCGCTATCTGCGGCGGCATCAGAGCTTGCCTCGGCTGCGGCCAATGGGTCAGGGCTGGCGTCGCTGGCCGGATCATCCGAGGGTGCGCCAATGGCGGTTGTTTCGGCGGCATCTTTCAACACATCGCCGGTATTGCCCTGTTCTTTGGCAAGTTTGGCGCGGCGGCGTTCTTCGCGCAAAGCGGCTTTGGCAACGATGTCGTCAAGTTCGATTTGCGTGCACAGGCCCAGCGTGACCGGATCCGTCGGCGTGATATTGCTGATATTCCAATGCGACCGGTCGCGAATACTTTGAATGGTCGGCTTGGTGGTGCCGACGAGTTTTGAAATTTCCGAGTCGCGCAGTTCGGCATGGTTTCGCACCAGCCAAGCAATCGCGTCGGGGCGCTCTTGGCGCTTTGACAAGGGCGTGTATTTCGCTGTTTTACGCGGCTTTCCGGCTGGAATGTCGCGTTTGCTGTCGGCAATTTGCAGTTCGGCGGTGGGGTCTTCCTGACACCGCTCGATCTCCCCGCGCGTCAACTGACCGCTGCTTATCGGATCCATGCCCTTAATGCCTTGCGCCACGTCGCCATTGGCAATGCCTTTGACTTCGAGCGGGTGCAAACCGCAGAAAAGTGCGATTTGATCAAATGTCAGAGCGGTATTGTCAATCAGCCAAACGGCTGTGGCTTTGGGCATAAGGGGCGTGGTCATAGGTTTCTCCGTTCACCGCGAGCGTTTTTACTGCAAGGATTTATGCATCCTGAAAACGCCATGTCGGGATTTACAAAAGGGTATATAACGAACCATGGCTGGCTGCAAAGGTTTTTTAGACCTCGCAATCGAGGATGATTTTGCCAATATGCTGGCTGGTTTCCATCAGGCGGTGCGCGGCACCGGCTTCGGCAAGCGGAAAAACACTGTCGATTACGGGTTTTATGTCTTGGCCCACCAGCGGCCAAATTTTATCGTCAATAATGCGCGTCAACCGGGTTTTCTCGGCAATCGGGCGTGCGCGCAAGGTCGAGCCCGTAAGGGTCAGGTTTTTCAGCATTACGGGCAGCATATCAATCTCAGCGCGCGCACCCTCGAGATGAGCAATATTGACAATGCGCCCGCCACGCGCGGCGGTTGCTATATTGCGCTGAAAATAGCTGCCGCCCACCATATCCAGAATAAGCTCGACCCCTCGGC
>CAJXCG010000108.1 GCA_913051715.1 uncultured Rhodobiaceae bacterium | reverse complement strand
TCTGAGGACTTAATTATGAAAATCGTTATCGCAATCATCAAACCCTTCAAGCTGGACGAAGTGCGCGAAGCACTTGTCGGAGCCGGCGTTGAAGGTGTCACCGCAAGCGAGGTGCGCGGGTTTGGCCGACAAAAAGGCCAAACCGAAATTTATCGTGGCGCCGAATATGAGGTGAATTTCCTGCCGAAGGTTCGACTTGAAGTCGTTCTCGCCGACGACAAGGTGGAGGCCGCGTGCGAAGCCATTCGCTCAGCCGCCAATACCGAAAAAATCGGTGACGGCAAAATCTTCGTTTTGCCCGTGGAAAGTGCCATCCGTATTCGTACGGGTGAGACTGACACGGCAGCTCTTTAACCCGCCTGAGGTCATTATCATGTTGAAGAAATTTATTAAACTTAGTGGACTTGTCGGGGGCGCTATGCTCCTGGCAGGCCCTGCAATGGCAGAAGTCAGCGCTGAAACGGCATATGTTTTTAATACATTCCTGTTTTTGGTCTGTGGCTTTCTTGTCATGTTTATGGCAGCTGGGTTTGCCATGCTTGAAAGTGGCATGGTGCGATCAAAAAATGCTGCAATGATCTGTTTGAAAAATATATCTCTGTTTTCAATCGCGGGCCTAATGTACTGGCTCGTCGGTTACAATCTTATGTACGGGGTTGCTGAAGGTGGCTATATCGGCGCGCTGTTCGATGTCTGGTCGGCTGATGACAGTGCCATCGCGGCCGAAGAGGCCGACTTCTCCGGGGGATATGCCTCGGGGTCTGACTGGTACTTCCAGATGGTATTCTGTGCTACGACAGCATCGATTGTATCAGGTACTGTTGCAGAGCGTTTGAAGCTCTGGCCGTTCCTTATTTTTACTCTGTTTCTGACCGGATTTATTTATCCGATCGTTGGAGGCTGGGAGTGGGGCACAGGCTGGCTTGATGCCATGGGCTTTAGCGATTTTGCTGGCTCAACGCTCGTGCACTCGACAGGTGGTTGGGCCGCACTCACTGGCGCGATCATTCTCGGTGCACGTACCGGTAAATATGGCCCCGATGGGTCAGTTAACCCGATGCCTGGTTCTTCCATGCCTTTAGCGACGCTGGGCACGTTTATCCTGTGGCTGGGTTGGTTCGGTTTTAATGGCGGTTCGCAACTGGCTTTGGGTTCTGGTGCTGACGCAGCCGCGATTTCCAACATTTTCATCAATACAAATATGGCCGCTGCCGCAGGCGTGGTTGCTGCCATGCTAGTCTCCACCGGATTGTATGGAAAAGTTGATCTGTCAATGGCGTTAAACGGCGCTATTGGCGGTTTGGTATCAATTACAGCTGAGCCGCTCACCCCATCAATCGGGTCCGCCGTTTTCATCGGTGCCGTTGGTGGTATTCTGGTCGTACTTACCGTGCCTCTCCTCGACAAGTTGAGAATCGACGATGTTGTCGGCGCTATCCCGGCCCACCTTGTATGTGGCATCTGGGGCACTTTAATTGTCCCGTTTACTAACAGTGATGTGGCGTACAGCGTGCAGGCTATAGGGGTGGTTTCCGTTGCTGTATTCGTGGTTATTGCCAGCGGAATAGTCTGGACAGCGTTGAAATTCACAATGGGTCTCAGACTGGACGAAGATGAAGAGCTGGCCGGTTTGGATAAATCCGAACTTGGTATGGAAGCTTATCCCGACTTCTCGCGCAGCTAACACTCCCTCAGCAAGCGTGAGCCGAACCCCGGGCGAGAAATTGCCCGGGGTTTGGTTTATTCAGAGCCGTAAATCTAGTTATTGAAGCCGATCTCGTCGACAATCTCGGACGCGCGTTTGCGAAACGACGCGATGGTTTCCAGCGGCAGCGGGTCGGCGTTCAGCTTGCCCCAGCCCGCAACAAGGGCCGATGGTGCCACGCCCGCGCGCACGGGATACTCGAAATTAACCTCCGCATACAGGCGTTGGGCCTCCTTGGAAATCAGAAATTCCATCAGCTTCAGTGCATTTTCCCGATTTGGCGCGTGTTTCGCCATCACCATGCCCGACACATTGACATGCGTGCCGCGGCCTTGCGCGTCCGGGAAAATAATCCGCGCCGCACGCGCCCAGTCTTTTTGCTCGGGATTTTTGCTGTTGGTTTGCATTTTGCCCATATAATAGGTGTTGCCGATGGCGACATCGCATGACCCGGCATAGACACGCCGGACCTGCGCGCGATCATTACCCGACGGTTTTTCCGACAGATTGTTCTTCAAGCCCGTCAACCAGGCCCGAAATGCCGGTTCGCCAAGATGTGCCAACTGGCTGGCAAACAAAGCATTATTATAGGGGTGCTGGCCGCTACGCAGACACACGCGCCCTTTGAACACGGGGTCGGCAAGTGCGGCGTAACTCAGGCTGTCTTGCGTCACACGCGCGCGCGCTACATACGCCACACGCGCCCGATAGGTCAGGGCGAACCATTGATTATCCGAACCGCGCGCCTTGGCCGGGATAAACTTTTCCAGCGTCGGCGAGTTTACAGGCTGGGCGACGGTCTCTGCGGCATGGATCAGGCTCGATATATCAACTGTCAAAAGCACATCGGCGGGCGAATTTTCGCCTTCGGCTTCAACCCGTTCAACCAGCCCCTTTTTGGCGAAGATAACGCGCACGTCAATGCCGGTTGTTTGGGTGAATTTTTCAAAAAGCGGCGCGACCAAAAATGGCTGCCGATAAGAATAGACATTGACGCTCTCGCCGGAGCGATGGTTATGCCCGTCAGCGTGTGCGCTCGGCGGGGCCAGCAAAAACCCAAGGGTCAATGACAAAAGCCATAAGCGCGTGGCGGTTGGACGTGGGTGGCCCCGACGGACGGATAATGGCATGATTTGTGTTCCTGCGATTAAGAATGATTATCAATCGCAATTCATAAATGCAGTGCTGCAAGGTGTCAATCGGTAATTTTCAGATCATTTTTCGTCGAGTTTTGGAAACGGCATGTAGCGCAGATAAGTGCTCGGAAACAGACGGCGAATAATGTCCATATACACGGCATCTGGGCCTACAAGAATACGCGGTTTGCCTTTTGCCACGCCCTTCAAAATAATGCGCGCGGCTTTTTCGGGTTGCGTCATGGTGAATTTTTCAAATTTGACGATGGCTTCCTGGCGGCGGTCTTCAGCATCGGGGCCCTGTCCCAATCGCGCATGGCGCACAATATTCGTGTTGATGCCGCCCGGATGAATGGTCGTCACCTTAATTCCGGTGTTTGCCAGATCATGGCGCGCTGCATCGGTGAAGCCCAGAACCGCGAATTTTGCGGCATTATAGGCCGCCTGTTCGGGCACACAAAAAAGCCCGAAAACGGAGGAGACATTGGCAATGCGGCCGGTATCCTTGGCGCGCATTTGCGGCAAAAAGGCTTGTGTGCCGAACACAACGCCCCAGAAATCAATGTCCATCAGCCAGTTGAAATCATCAATGCCAAGTTCGTCCACCGGCGCGCCCATGGCAACGCCGGCATTATTCAGCACGAAATCGGCCCCGCCATGGGTTTTTTCAACATGCGCCGCCAAATCATAAACACCGTCGCGGTCGGCAACGTCGAGGATATGCGCCTCAGCCACGCCGCCAGCCTGTTTGATCATCTCGGCAGTTTCATCGAGCATGTCTTTACGAATATCGGTGATAATGGTTTTGGCCCCATAACTTGCCAACGCGCGCGCGCAAGCGCGCCCAATGCCGCTTGCTGCGCCTGTAACGACGCAAACTTTTTGATCGTAAAATTTCATGGCACTCTCCCCCTATTGGCCGACAGTGTTGCCCAGTCCCGGCAAAAAGAAAAGCCCCGTCCGGGGCTTTTCGCTCACAAGCGCCAAAACTGGCGGATCTAGCTTAAAAACACAGGTTTTACTAACTACCGGATTTGCGGCGGCGGCGTTCGAGCGGCTGATAGGCCATTGCGGCATGGGTTGGGCAATAGGGCCTGCCCGATTTGGTGCGCGCGCCGCAAAAGTGAAAATCCGTTGTGCCCGGATCG
>CAJXCG010000107.1 GCA_913051715.1 uncultured Rhodobiaceae bacterium | reverse complement strand
TGAAAAATCCAGTGCGAAAAATGTCAAGGCCCACGCGAAGAAAAAATCCACGCCCGCGTCAAAGGACACCACGCCGCGCACGCGCCGTGAAAAGCAATGGTATGAAGACTAGATTTTGAGTTTTGGGCTCAGAAAAACAGCGCGCCGGCCAGCAAACCAATGACAAGCACCATGGCACCGAAAATGGCAAGCGGCCAGTTGGGCCGCCGGCGGTCGTCGGGCTTGTCCCAATCCGCTTCTACCGCGCCGATCTCGGGAAGCGCGGGCAAGTGCTGTTCGATCGATGTCAGATCGACAACGCGGTTGGCTTCACTCGACTTTGAAAGCTTGCTGGCCAGTTCTGTCACATCATCGGCTGCTTCGGCAGATGAGTTTTCGTTGCCATTTGCTTTAGACGCGTCTGGCGCTTCAGATGCTTGATTTCCGGCTCCGGTTTCAACCGCGCCAGCGGATGTACCCGGCTCGCCAGTGGCGTGTTCGTTCTGCCCATTATCTTTTTTCTGCAACCAGCTAGGCAAAGTCGGCACGATTTCTTCTGCGCCGTCTTCGTCGTCGCCTTCCGCGCCCAAATGCTGCCAGACATCGTGGAGCGACTGGTAGCGGGTCAGCGGCTCATGATCGGACGCACGCGCATAGCGCGGCTCGGGCTCCTCGGTTTCGGCTTGGTTTGTTTCGCTTAAGATTTCGCCCGGCACGCGCGCGGTCAGGGGCAGGTCGAGCGTGTCGGGAGGCGCGAGGGGTAAAACGACATCTTGCGCGTCGGCGGCATCAAAGCGTTCACCGCAAGCATGGCATGTCAGCGTAACTTGCGCGCGCCCCATGCGCGCGGCGGTAAGCGTGGATTGATCAACAAGCCCCGTTTGAGAGCACGAAGGACACGCAATATAAACTGCGATATCTGTTGCAAACGCCTGCATTACCGAACCGAATCGTTTTTCCATTAACCGCATATCAGAATATCATATTTCCCCCATGCGCGCTGAAATTTGCTCTTGCCGAAGCTCGGGCACGCGCTATTTTTAGCTCATGATGTCCCGCATACGATATGCAGCGCTGGGCTGCCTTTTGATTTTGAGCACGGCACAACCGAGTTTTGCCGGTTCGGTCTATGATTACACCCTGCCATCCATTGACGGCGGCACGCTGGACCTCGCCGCCTTCAAGGGACAAGCTGTACTGGTGGTCAACACGGCATCGCAATGCGGATTTACCCCGCAATATGACGGATTGCAAAGCCTGTGGGAGACTTACAAGGATCGCGGGCTGGTGGTTCTTGGTGTGCCGAGCAATGATTTTGGCGGGCAGGAACCCGGCTCGCGCGCCGAAATTAAAGAATTTTGCAGCGTCAATTTTGATGTTGATTTTCCGATGAGCGATAAAGTTGTCGTGCGCGGTGACAATGCACACCCACTATATCAATGGCTGGCAGCTACGCTTGGCGCATCGTCGCGCCCGCGCTGGAATTTCTATAAATATCTGATTGATGCAAATGGTCAGCCCGTCGCGTATTTTTCATCCATGACGCGCCCGCAATCGTCGAAAATCACCAAAGCGGTTGAAGCGGCGCTGCCGCGTTGAAACGCGGTCACATACCGGCAGCTTGGCAAGTCTGTCAAACTGTGACAAGACGGGAGCATGTTCATGGCCGCCTCCGTCATTTTGCCCGTCATTGCCATTATTGCGCTAGGTTTTGTGCTGGCTTACCGACAGGTCTTATCGGCCGAGCAAAACGCGGCGCTGAATAAATTTGTTTTCCTTATTGCCGCGCCAGCGCTTTTGTTTCGCAATGTCGCCATAACCGAATTTCCCGACACCACCCCCTGGGGGCTATGGCTGTCTTATTATCTGGTCATGTTTGCTTGCATGGCGTTGTCGATCGCTCTTGCCCGGCTTTTGCTGCCGCAAAACTCCGGCGCGGCGTGCGTTATAGTCGGCTTCGGGTCGAGTTTTTCAAACACGGTCATGTTGGGTATCCCGATCATTCTGACCGCCTTTGGCAAGGCCGCCGCGCTGCCGCTGTTTCTGGTGTTGGCCTTTCACGGTCTGTTGATTTTTTCAACCGGCATTTTGCTAATGGAACTGACTTCTACATCGGCCAGCTCGTTCAGGGGAGCGCTTTCCGCCTTGCCGCAAGCGCTGTCCAATCAGGCCGTCTTGGTGGCCCTGTTGGCGGGGGTGATCTGGAACGTGTCGGGATTGCACTTGCCCGGCATGGCAGACAGGTTTTTGGATATTTTGGGACAGGCGGCAATCCCCGTCGCCCTTGTTGCGATCGGTGGCACGCTGGCCAATGTGCCCGTGCGCGGCAGTGTCGGCGTCGCCGCTTATATGGCGGCGTTCAAGCTCGTCGTGCAGCCGGGCGTAACCTATCTGGTTGCAAGTTATGTCTTTGCCCTGCCACCGCTCTGGGTCGCCACGATTACGCTGCTGGCCGCCATGCCGACCGGCGTTTTGACTTCGATCCTTGCTGAGCAATATCGTGCTGCGCCGGGCGCGGCATCAAGCTCGATTATGGTATCCAGCCTGGCGGGCATGGTGACCTTGTCGCTCTGGCTGGTTTTTTTCGCGCCGCTGCTGCGTTCTTAATAGCTGAAAGAATAAAAACACGTCAGGCTGAAGCTGTTTGTGTCGCTGGTGAAATCGGTCAGGTTCAATTGCGTATCGGACACTTTTGCCGCGCGTGATACAAAAATGGCGGCCGAAGCCGCCATTTCCCAAACCCGTATTAAGGTCGGGTCGGTCGTAAAGCCTATTTGCCTTTCCAAACTGGCGCGCGCTTTTCCGCAAACGCTGTGGCGCCTTCAATGGCATCACCCGAGCTGAAAACCGGATCCATAATCGCCTGCTGGCGTTCCCAGATCTCATCATGCGGCCAAGTTTTGTATTCCTGCATGATTTTTTTGGTCGCGGCGGTTGCTAGCGGGCCATTGCAAGCGATCCGCGCGGCAAGTTTCTTGGCGCCTTCAAGGGCTTGGCCTTCCGGCACAATTTCGTTGATCAGGCCAACTTCATACATGCGCTTGGCATCATAATGGTCGCCTGTCAGTGCCAGTTCCATGGCGATGCGCGGCGGTATTTGCTGCGGCAGGCGGAACACGCCGCCCGCGCCGGCAACCAGCGAGCGCTTGACTTCGGGAATACCGAATTTGGTGGTCTCGGTTGCTACCACCAAATCGCACGACAACAGCAATTCAAAGCCGCCCGCCAGCGCAAAGCCCTCAGCCGCCGCAATCAGCGGTTTGGCGGGGCTGTATTGCGTCAAACCGGCAAAGCCGCGCCCTTTGACGACCGGGGTCTCTCCCGCCAGAAATCCTTTTAGATCCATGCCGGAACAAAAAGTGCCGCCCGCACCCGTCAGAATCGCAACGCGAATATCAGCATCGGCCTCAAATTGGTCCACCGCCTCGGCAATGGCGTGTGACATGGACTTGTTCATTGCATTTTTGGCCTGCGGCCGGTTCATGGTCATGGTCATGATGCCGTCTTCGACGGATACCAACAGCTCTTCGCTCATAAATCACTCTCCCTTAAATATGGTAGCCCCCGAAAACAGGGGCCGAATATTCCAAAAACTGAGCATGGCTGGCAATCTGTGTCAATAAGACAAAGCGAAATAGATTAAAAAATAGGCAATTTAACAGAAATGTCGCATTGTGATTAAATTTTAATCATAATATATTGTTCTGCATTGATCACATTTTGCCATTAGCGGCAGAAAAGCGCGATTTAAAAAACTGGCACACTCCTTGCTTACGTCCGGCGGCTAATTGCAAAAGGAGTAAATTATGCAAAAAGCATTTATCAAAAAAGCAACCGTGGCAACTATTTTGGCAGCGGGAACAATGTTTTCGACTGCGGCCACTGCGGTAGAAGTATCAGCAAATGTCGGCATGACGACCGACTATATCTGGCGCGGTAATACTCAAGCCAGTGGCGATGCCTCATTTAGTGGTGGTCTTGACGCCGATCTCGGTGGTGGCCTCGCGGTTGGTACATGGGT
>CAJXCG010000106.1 GCA_913051715.1 uncultured Rhodobiaceae bacterium | reverse complement strand
TGTTTTGGGCTGGCGCGTTCGGGGGCGGGGCAAAAAATCGCCGCGCAATACCGTACACGGCGCGACGGCGATTGGTGCGTGGCTAGTCGCCTAATAGGCGCGGGCGATGCAGAACTCGCTTAACTGTATCAGCAGGGTACGCATGTCGCTGGGCGGAAATAAAGCCAGCGCATCTTTCGCCCGCTCGCCAAAATGCGTGGCGCGGGCAACCGTATCTTGGAGCGCACCCGTGGTTTGCAAATACTGCACAGCCATCTCAAAATCGGCCTCATAATCGTTGCTGCCGTCAATTTGTGCCGACATGGCGCGCTCCCAAAAGGCGCGTCCCGTCTGGTCGCCACGCCGATAGGCCAGCACGACGGGCAGGGTGACTTTGCCTTCTCGGAAATCTTCGCCGGTATTTTTGCCCAGCACGCGATTGACGCTGCCATAGTCGAGTGCGTCATCGACCAGTTGGAATGCAATACCCAAATTTTTTCCGTAAGATTTCAATGCCTCAATCTCGGTTTCCGATGCGCCGGCAAGTATGCCGCCCACCTCAGCCGCGGCGGCAAACAATGCCGCTGTTTTGGCCTCGATGATGCGCAAGTAATTATCTTCGCTAATATCGGCATTACGCATGGCGGCCAGCTGCATCACTTCGCCTTCGGCAATGACGGCGGCGGCATTGGACAAAACATCAAGGGTTGCGAGATTGCCGGCCGCGACCATCATGCGAAAAGCCTGACCCAATAAAAAATCACCGACCAGAACGCTGGTTGGATTGCCCCAGATTTTGCGCGCTGTTGGCTTGCCGCGGCGCAGGTCGCTGCCGTCAACCACATCATCGTGCAACAGCGTTGCGGTGTGCATAAACTCAACCGCCGCAGCCATGGTGATATGATGCGCGCCGCGATAACCCGCAATGCGCGATGCCGACAGCGTCAAGAGCGGCCGCAGACGTTTGCCACCGGCACCAATAATATGTTCGCTCACTTCGGGTATCAGGCTTGCGGCTGAGGCCAAATGCGCGGTCAATGTCGCTTCGACCTGCGACAGATCTTCTGCGAAATAAAGGTGCAAATCATCCAGCGTATTGGAGGTTGATTGCTGTTCTGCATTGATATTGATTATCGTAGCCATGTCAAAACCGAGTATAACTGCCTTTGACGTATCGTTGCGCGACGCAAAGGTCAAGCAGAAGGAACGCTTAAGGGGCGGGCATATTGATGCAGGTGCAAAAACACAGCGAGGGTAAGTTCAGCGAAGACGGGTTTTTGGGCCAAATGCTGAAAATCCGACAGCCGCATGACGGGCATCGCAGCGGCCATGAGGCGGTTTTGCTCGCTGCCAGCGTCAACGGCGAAAACCAGCAAAAAGTCTGCGATCTGGGCGCGGGCGCCGGGGTTGTGGGGCTATGCATTTTGGCGCGCCTGCCGACAGCGCAGCTTGTCGGGGTGGAGATAGACCCTGATTTGCGTCGTTTGGCGCAAGAAAATGCCGAGGCCAACGGTTTTGCTGCGCGCGCGCGTTTCATTGCGGGTGATGTTACCGGCCCCTTTTCCGCATTGGGGCTGGACGCCAACAGCTTTGACCATGTGGTGGTCAACCCGCCTTTTTACCAGAGTGACAAGGTGGCGCCTGTGCGCGATGCATCGCGCGCGCGCGCGCACCAAACCGATGCGGCGGGGTTGCAAAGCTGGGTGCGGTGTGCGTGTGCGCTAAGCGCAGCCAATGGCCTTGTCAGCTTTATTCACCGCGCCGAAGCGCTGGATGATGTGCTGGCGGCCATGCGCGGCAGGCTGGGGGCTTTGCAGGTGCAGCCTGTGGCTCCGCGCCCGGGCGCAGCGGCCCATCGTGTGTTGGTGCAGGGGCGACGAGACGCGCGCACACCCATGACCTTATTGCCGCCAATCGTCTTGCAAGATGAGGTCGGCCAGCCAAGCGCGGAAGCCGAAGCGGTGTTGCGCCATGGCGCGGCGCTTGCTTTTGCCCGAACGGGTGGTTAATTTCGCGCCATAGCGCGCAATGTGGCGGCGCGTCAGGAAAACCCATGTCCAAAACAAACCAAGTTTCCAAGCACTCGTTTCAAAACCTGATATTGAGCCTGCAACAATATTGGGCGGATCAGGGCTGTGTTATTTTGCAGCCCTATGACATGGAAATGGGCGCGGGAACTTTTCATCCGGCGACTGTCTTGCGCGCGCTTGGGCCCGAGCCTTGGAACGCGGCCTATGTGCAACCCTCGCGCCGACCCACCGATGGGCGCTATGGCGAAAACCCCAATCGATTCCAGCACTATTACCAGTTTCAAGTGATTTTGAAGCCCTCACCTGACAATATTCAACAGCTTTATCTCGATAGCTTGAACGTGCTGGGCATTGACCCGACCCGGCACGATATTCGTTTCGTTGAAGACGATTGGGAAAGTCCGACGCTGGGCGCATGGGGGCTGGGCTGGGAAGTTTGGTGCGACGGCATGGAGGTTTCCCAGTTCACCTATTTTCAACAAGTCGGCGGGATCGACTGCGAGGTGGTTTCGGGCGAACTGACTTATGGTCTTGAGCGTCTGGCAATGTATGTGCAAGGCGTTGAAAACGGTTTCGAGCTTGATTTCAATGGCCGCGCGCAGGATGCGGGTGGCGTAAAATATGGCGATGTGTTCCACCGCGCCGAAGTTGAATACTCGCATTATAATTTCGAAGCGGCGACGACGGATATTCTGTTCCGGCATTTTGACGATGCCGAAAGCGAGTGCCGGCAACTTGTTGCGCGCGGGCTGGCCTTGCCGGCCTATGACCAGTGCATGAAAGCCAGTCACAATTTTAACTTGCTGGATGCGCGCGGCGTTATCAGCGTGACCGAACGCCAAGCCTATATTGGTCGGGTGCGCGCGCTTGCCAAAGCGTGCGCCGAGGCATGGTTGGCCGATACGGTGCACGGGACAAAACAGCATGACTGATTTTCTTTTGGAACTTTATTCGGAAGAAATTCCGGCCGGCATGCAGGCGCGCGGGGCCGACGACCTTGCCCGTCTGGTTACGGCGCTGCTGGCCGATTGCGGGGTCGCGGCAGCCGAGACGCGCACCTATGTCGCCCCGCAGCGCATGGCGGTGATTATCACCGGTCTGCCCGCGCGCACACCAGACCGTCACGAACAGAAAAAAGGCCCGCGTATCGATGCGCCGGAAAAAGCCATTCAGGGGTTTTTGCGCGCCAATGATCTGGCGACGACGGATGATTTGCAGGTGCAAGACGACCCGAAAGGGGCTTACTATTTGCTGGATATAAACGCGCCCGGCCAAGACACACCGGCGGTTCTGGCGGCTGGCCTGCCGGATATTATTCGCAATTTCCCATGGCCGAAATCCATGCGTTGGGGAGCCGGACAGTTGCGCTGGGTGCGCCCGTTGCGCGCCATCACATGTTGTTTTGGTGATGATGTTATTGATTTTGAGGTCGATGGGCTTCGCGCCGGACAAACCGTGCGCGGGCACCGTTTTATGGCGCCCGAATTTTGCGCGCCGGTAAACGCGGCGACTTATGTCGACACGCTGGCGCAGGCCAAGGTGATGGTTGATGCTGCTGCGCGCGCGCAAGCCATCGAAGACGCGGCCCGTCTTTTGGCCGCGCAACACGATTACGCGTTGGTTGATGATCCGGCGCTGGTCAATGAAACCGCCGGACTGGTCGAATGGCCCGTGCCGCTTTTGGGGCGCATTGACGATGCATTTATGGATGTGCCGGATGAGGTTTTGACATCTGTCATGCGGACGCATCAGAAATATTTTGCGCTGAAAAATCCCAAAACCGACAAGCTGGCCCCCTATTTCATCACCATTGCCAATATCGAAACCGCCGACCAGGGCGCGGCGATTATTGCCGGCAATGAGCGCGTGTTGCGCGCGCGCCTGTCTGACGGGCGGTTTTTCTGGGATCAAGACCGCAAAATTTCGCTGAAAGCGCGTCTGCCCGAACTGGAAAAAATTGTCTTTCACGCGCGGCTGGGCACGGTGGCGGAAAAAACTGTGCGGCTGGAAAATCTCGCCGCCGAA
>CAJXCG010000105.1 GCA_913051715.1 uncultured Rhodobiaceae bacterium | reverse complement strand
CTCCAGTAATCCAATCAGATTCCGGAAGACACATAAGGTATATTGCGTTTGCAGCGTCCCAAGGACTGCCGATTTTTCCAAGTGGGGACGCGGCTTTATTTCCTTCGATTTGTTGAAGGCGTAGATCCACTTTACGCTCTTGCCCCTTCACGATTACGATGTTTGGTTCGGTCGCGTGTGGGCTGGTAAGTCTTGTATCTATTGCGCCAAAAGCAACTGCATTAACAGTTACATTGAACCTTCACCACTCTTTTGCCAGAGTTTTGGTGAGTCCCACCGCTGCCGCTTTACCGGCCGAGTAAGCCAACTGGGTTGCTCCACCATGCAAGCCCATTGTGGAGGAAATATTTACAACCTTTCTAACATGCGAATTTCTATCCGCATTAGCTCTCAACCACCTGCCGAAGGCGCGTAAAATTCTAAATTGAGCACTTACGTGAATGTCCAACATTTGCGTCCCACTGTGCATCTGTCATGTTGTGAACGGCGCTGTGCCAGATATAACCCGCATTATTCACCAAAATATCGACCCCTCCCAAACGGTCTACGGCAAAATCTGTCAATCTATCGCCACTGTCCCGTTCCGTTAGATCAGCGCAAAAAACTTCAGAGCCTTTAATTTGCTCCCCAGCAATTATTGCCTCGGCCTCATCGAGATCATTAATGACAACCCTTGCACCGGCGTCGCTTGACTTTTTGGCGGTTGCCAGCCCTATTCCCCTAGCAGCACCGGTTACAATTGCTACTCGCCCTTCAATTGATTTCATGATTTCCTCCCCAAGTTAGAGTCAAGGATAAGCACGAGGGGGCTAGATTGAAAATATTTCGGTGGTGCAAAACAGGCCTCAATTTTTTCATGGACAGGTGAGGTCTTTCGAAGCGCGCAGCTATTTAGAAAATCTGGACAAACTTCAACAAACTTTAAGTCAAACTTATGAATGAAGCTCAAATATCAGAAATTGTTGCGCTGGCATGGGACGACGAAACCACCTTTGACGCGATTGAACGGCAATTCGGCCTATCCGAAGGCGAGGTGATTAAACTGATGCGGCTCAACATGAAGCCTTCGAGCTTTCGCATGTGGCGCAAGCGGGTGAACGGTCGCAAAGCCAAACATGAGGTCTATTTAGACTAGACGATTTAACAAAGAAAAAATTGGTAGCGGAGGAGGGACTCGAACCCCCGACACGCGGATTATGATTCCGCTGCTCTAACCAGCTGAGCTACTCCGCCAAAACCCAAATTCAGCAAATGAAAAATGCCGATTTCGGAACGCGTGTTCACTAGCACACGTGCCGCGCTTTGCAAAATAAAACTTACCGCTGCGGGGCACAACAGAATTCACCCACATCTGCACCGTACATTTCGCGCGCCCTGCCAAGAAAACCCCACCACCGCTGTAAAAGCACGCGCTGCATTGTCGTTTATATAAGGGCTTGTGGCGTCTTTTTTAGCTGCGGCTCACGGCGAAAGAGATGAAAAAATGGATAAAGTAATAAACCTTCAAAATTATCGCCAGCAAGCGCTGGGCGCCACGTTGGACGGCGAAGACAATGGCAGTTACACCCTGCCGCCCGAAGAGGTGGCGCGTTTGGAAGCCTTGCGCGACGGCGTTGAAAGCCTTCTGGATGCGGTAACCGCGCGCCATTGCGACCCCGAAGCCGTGTCGTTTGCGGCGGGGCGCTATGCCGCCATGCGCATCTACCGTCTGCACGGGCGCGCGGAAGCCATGGATTTTTTCAACCGCTGCATCGCCACGGTCGAGATTGCCGACGATTTAAACCTCGGATAGGGCGCGCCATGATTGATCGCCAATATTTTAGAGATATTCCGCGGCGTATTACCGACAGCGGCGATGCGATTATATCGCCGCACCAAGATGTCGATCTTGCCTTTATTATTGAGCGCGGCACCGCCAAAGACACCCGCACGGGCAAAAGTTTCGGGCCAAACACCCTATTGCTGCCGCTCGAACTTCTGGCGCTTGAACGCTATCGCAGCCAGATCATCGCCACGACGCCATGCGCGGTTATTTGCTGCCCGCGCCCGCTTTTGCAAAAAACCCTGGCGGCGGAAGACCGTTTGACATGGCCGCTCTCGCGCAGCTTGGCCGGTGATATTATGCGCCGCCAAGGCATCGACGCGGCATGAATATATTCGACCATAGCCATAATGAAACCTATCGCATGATCGACGGCGAAATTCTTTTTCGCGCCGACCAACCGGCCCGGCATATTTATCTGGTTGAGCGTGGCCGCATTAAAATTCTGGGTGCCGATGGCGGGCGCGTTTTACACCATTATCAACAGGGCGATTTGTTCGGTATTCCCGAAGTGCTCAGCGGCCTGCCCTGGCCTGCAATGGCCAAAGTTGAAGGCCCGACAGACGTGCGGGTTTTCAGCGCGGCCACAGTATTGCGCCGCATTGCCCACATGCCGCGCGCGCATCGCGATCTTTTGCAAACCATTATGTCCGAGGCCAGCTAAACAGCGTTTTTGGCACATAAAATGCATGTCTTACCCCAACGTAACGGAGTTTTGACATGGACAAAATGATTGCCAATGAAAATGTCGGCGTGCACTTCGTGTTTTTTGATGATGCCGACCAAATTGTTGAAGAATACACCCAAGCGATTGGCTGCTATTTGCCGATTGCAGCCAGCGAAAGCGGCGTTGAAACGCTGCCCGATGATTTTATCGGCCCGCCCAATAAAACTGGCAAAACGGCCTAAGCCAGCGCGTTTTTAAGCCTGGAGCGCCCGGCCTGATTTAGGCGGGTGCGTTGAGGCGTGCGCGTCTGCGCCGCTCGGCCGATGAGGGAATTTTCAGAATTTGGCGATATTTCGCCACTGTGCGTCGCGCCACGGCAACACCACTGGCATTGATACGCGTGACAATTTCGTCATCGCTGAACGGATCACCCGGCTTTTCCTTGGCGATAATTTCGCTGATCAGGTGACGCACTGACGCCGCCGAGGTGCCAGCCTCATTATCATCCGACGCCAGCGATACGCTGAAAAACGATTTCAATGTCACACTGCCGCGCGGCGTGGCAATCATCAGACCCGTCGTCACGCGGCTCACGGTGCTTTCATGCATGCCAACGGCTTTGGCAACATCGCGCAATAAAAGCGGTTTGAGATGGTTGGCCCCTTTTTCGAGAAACGGCGTCTGCTGACGCACGATTTCAGCGGCAATCGACAAGGTCGTCTCATTGCGCTGTTCCATGGCCCGCTTGAGCCAGCGCGCAGAAGAAAGCGCCTGCATGGTAAATTTCTGTTCGGCTTGTTCGGCGACACGTTTTTTTAGCCGCGCTGCATAATGCTCATCGATGGTGATGCCCGGCAAGGTTGATTTGTTCAATTCGACAACCCATCCGTCCGGGCCACGATAGGCGATGAGATCGGGCGCGCTGACAATTTCCACCTCGCCGAAAAACGTCTCGGCGGGCTTCGGATCGAACTGGCGGATGAGGCGCAGCATGGCGCGCACATCGTCGGGCGCAGCCTTGCATCGACGCGCCAGCTGGTCGATTTTACCTTGCGCCAGCAATTCCAAATTATCCAGCAATATGTCAAAAGACGCAGTAAGCACCCCGGCTTCGCGCGCCTGCAACCGCAGGCAATCGGCAAGGCCGGTGGCAAAAATGCCGGTCGGCTCGAACTTTTGCATACGCATCAACACGCTTGCGACCGCGTCACGCGACAGATCGTTTTCTTCGGCAATGTCGTCAACCGGCTTGCCCAACCAGCCGCTTGGCAAAACGGCGCCGAGCAGAATATTGGCGATCATCCGTTCTTTGGGCTCGTCAAATGCCATATCGATCTGACCCCCGACATGTTCGAAAAGTGATGGCGGGCGCTCGGCAATGGTTGCCGCAATCATATCCCAATCCTGATCACCGCCCTGCCCGGTCTGGCGTCCCGCTGGCCCGTCGGCATTGCTGTAGTCGAACCGATTGTCGAAATCTTGTTGCGCCCCGGGATCATCCTGCGGGCTGGCGCCGGCCTTCATGTCGGTATCAATGGCTTCGGCGGGCGCGGCATCATTGGGGGTGGCATCCGCTGCCGCGTCAGGCTCTACCGAGGT
>CAJXCG010000104.1 GCA_913051715.1 uncultured Rhodobiaceae bacterium | reverse complement strand
GAATTTTTCTGTGATTTGCTGGTTTCGGCATTTTTTTGATTATTATGACCGACGTCCATTTAAGAACAACTCCAATAATCGACTAAACTATCAAACGAGCGACACGGGAGTCAAGTTTTTTTAATTTAATTTCAATGTGTTAGAGATTTTTGGCGTGTGCATCTATCTAATTTTGCTTTGAATTCAAAGACCTTACGCCGCCAAAATGCGTACAACCTAAGGTTTTGTTAGCGGCCAATTTACAACTTGATCTTCGAGATCACCGTCAAATTCCGCCTCAGAAATCACCCGGGCGTCGACCGACATATTAGCGGTCACCACCGTGTCGCGTGTGCCGCTGATAAGCGGATGCCAGTCGGGTAGATCCGCGCCCTCAGCTAATAAACGATAGGCGCAACTGGGCGGCATGAAATCGAGTTCGCCTAGATTGTCGGTTGTCAGCTTGATACATGTCGGCACCAGCGCGCAGCGCTTGGCATATTGCGTGCACTGGCGGGTTTGTGTGTCGAGCAAATGGCAGACAATATCGGTAAAAACAATTTCGTCGGTGTCGGTATCTTGAAGTTTGATCAAACAGCATTTGCCGCACCCGTCGCATAGCGATTCCCATTGCGCCTTGCTCATATCGCGCAATGGCACTGTTTTCCAGAACGGCTCGTCCATAACAAACTCCTCTCGCGTTAAGCTAGCTGCATTTGGCGCAACATGCCACAGGCCGCGCGGCGGCGAGGCGTATTGACCTGAAACAAGCGCTCTGCCAGTTTGACAATCTGGTAAGGGGTGAAACCATGATGGCCTTTTTACGATTTTTGCTGATGGGTGCGTTGCTGGCGTCGGGCGGCACGGCGGCGGCCCGCGACAACCTCCTCAAAGTGCGTTTCGCAACCGATTGGAAAGCGCAAGCCGAGCAGGGTGGGTTTTATCAGGCCAAGGCGTTGGGGCTGTACGAGCAAGCCGGGCTTGACGTTGAAATTCGCGGCGGTGGCCCGGGCATAAATATTCCGCAATTACTGGGTGCGGGCGCGATAGAATTCGGCATGGGGTCGAACAGCTTTATCCCGCTCAACATTGTCAAGGCGGGCGTGCCGGCCAAGGCTGTCATGGCCGCATTCCAAAAAGACCCGCAAGTGCTGATCACCCATCCGCGCGAGGACGTGCGGACGCTTGAGGATATGCGCGGCAAGCCGATTATGATTGCCGATGCGACGATTAACGCTTTCTGGGTCTGGCTGCGCGCCGAATACGGATTTTCCGACCGGCAGATCCGCAAATATACCTTCAACCTCGCGCCGTTTCTGGTCGACAAACAGGCCATTCAGCAGGGCTATGTGACGTCTGAGCCATACACCATTGAAACGCGCGGTGGGTTCAAACCGCAGGTTTTTCTCCTGTCAGATTACGGCTATCCGAGCTATGCCGCCATGGTGCTGGCGCGCACTGATTGGATCGAAAACCGCCCCGAACATGTACAAGCCTTCGTCAATGCGACGATCGAAGGCTGGCGCAGCTATGTATATGGCGACCCGACGCCGGGCAATCGGCTTATTCTCGCCGCCAATCCCGACATGACCCCGGAAATTATCGAGCAGGCCATCGAGCAGATGCGCCGGCGCGCCATGCTGCAATCGCCGGACACGCAAACCCACGGCATTGGCACCATGACCCACGCGCGCTGGCAGCAGTTTTTCGACATTATGTCGACGCATGGCGTTTATCCGTCCACGCTTGATTGGCAACAGGCCTTCACCACACGATTTGTGAACCGGGCATCCGTCGGCGCGCCGACGCAGTGATGCGAGACACAAAAATGAACGACACGCTTTTTCTCGATCAGGTGCAAATGCGGTTTGACGACGGTACGACAGCGCTTGACGGATTGTCGTTGGATTTTCCCGCCGGCAGTTTCACCGCGCTTGTCGGCCCGTCCGGATGCGGCAAAAGCACAGCGCTGCGTTTGCTGGCCGGCCTCTTGACGGCCAGTTCGGGCAGTGTCACCCGCCCGACGCGCGACCAAATTGGTTTTGTGTTTCAAGACCCGACCTTGCTGGCGTGGAAATCGGCTTACGACAATATTGCGCTACCGCTCAAAATTGCCGGTCATGCGCGCGCCGATATCGACCGGCGCGTGAGCCAGGTATTGGATCTCGTCGGGCTTGCGGGCCGCGGCACGGCGCTGCCGCGCGAATTGTCGGGGGGTATGAAAATGCGCGTATCCTTGGCGCGCGCATTGGCGTCACAACCGCGCCTTTTGCTGTTGGACGAGCCGTTTGCGGCACTCGACGAACTGACGCGGTTGCGCCTCGATGACGATTTGCTGCGTATTTGGCAGCAAAATAAATGCACGGTGGTGTTCGTGACCCACAGCATTTCCGAAAGCGCTTATCTGGGCGAGCGCGTCGCCGTGCTGACTGATGGCGGGCACCTCGCGCATATCGAAAACGTGCCGGCGCCCGCCACGCGCGAAGATTTCCGCAGTTCGCCCGAATTTCATCAGGCCATGGGCAATATTGCGGCCGCGTTGGGCCATGATCTGTCGGCACGGGGCGGGACATGATGCTCCGGTATTTTCTGCCCGCATTGATTGGCGTTGTGACGCTCGGCATTTGGGAAATCTGGGTTGTTTTGGCGCATATTCCGCCCTTTGTTCTGCCCGCACCGCGCGCGATATTCGCAGCGTTGCTCGCCAATGCCGACACATTGTTCAGCGCGCTTTGGATGACATTATACATCACCGCCATGGCGTTTTTTTGGGCTGTTATTTCCGGCGTTGCGCTGGCTGTTATCTTTACCCGCGCGCGCATGATCGAGATGGCGTTTTACCCTTATGTCGTAACGCTGCAAGTCACGCCCGTGGTCGCCATCGCGCCGCTTATTCTAATCTGGGTTGGGTTTGACAATGTTGACCGCGCGCTCATTCTAATCGCGTGGATTGTCGCGTTTTTCCCGATGCTGACCAACACCGTGCAGGGCTTGCGCGCCACCGAGACCGGCCTGCACGAACTCATGACGCTGGCGCGCGCGCGCTGGTGGCAGCGGCTCATCTATCTGGAATTGCCGGCGGCGTTTCCGTCAATTCTGACGGGGGCCAAAATATCCGGCGGGCTGGCGCTCATCGGCGCGGTGGTGGCGGAATTTGTGGCTGGGTCGGGAACCAGCACCGGGTTGGCGTGGCGCATTATCGAAGCCGGCAATCGGCTTGAGATCGCCACCATGTTTGCCGCGCTGCTGCTTTTATCGCTTTTGGGCATTTTTATCTTCTACGCGCTCAGCTTTGTCGAATGGCTGGCCTTGCGGCGTTGGCATGAGAGTTTTCAGTCCAAATCCACATAAATTTTATGGGTAATTATTTATTTTACATTCAGTTGACGGAATTAACGAAAAGCGGCATTATCGCCCCAAATTCAGAGAAGTTTTATGGCCCAACACAGTTCTAAAGGCGCGCGTTTTCAGGCCGTCACCGCCAACCGGCTCAGTGATGGCGAGGTGGTTTATCTTACCGCCGACAATAGCTGGACGGAAATTTTCGCCGAAGCCGAGATTGCCGACGGGCCGGACGCCAGCGAAGCCCTGCTCGCGCGCGCTTTGGTAGACGGGTATGAAAAGCACGTGCTCGAGCCCTATCTGTTTGAAACCACCGAAGATGCGGGCGCCGGGTTCAGCCCGGTCAGCGTGCGCGAAATCATTCGCGCCAAAGGCCCAACCGTGCGCCTTGATTTAGGCAAGCAAGCACGACACTAAGCACTCACTCAAGCGCAGGAAAAAACATGTATCGCTATGATGAATTCGATCACCAACTTGTCGCCGAGCGGGTTGCCCAATTTCGCGGACAGGTAGAGCGCCGCGTCAGTGGTGACCTGAGCGAAGACGCTTTCAAACCTTTGCGTTTGATGAACGGGGTTTATCTGCAACTGCACGCCTATATGCTGCGTGTTGCCATTCCCTATGGCACGCTGTCTTCGCGCCAGCTTCGCAAGCTGGCACATATTGCGCGCGTTTATGATCGCGGTTACGGGCATTTCACCACGCGCCAAAACATCCAATATAATTGGCCCGCCTTGGCGCGTATTCCCGATTTGCTGGCCGAGCTTGCCGAAGTTGAGATGCACGCCATTCAGACATCGGGCAACTGCATTCGCAATGTAACCTCAGACCAATATGCCGGTGCGATTGCCGACGAGATTGAAGACCCGCGCATTATTTCTGAGATTATCCGGCAATGGTCGACCTTCCATCCGGAATTTTCCTATCTGCCGCGCAAGTTTAAAATTGCCGT
>CAJXCG010000103.1 GCA_913051715.1 uncultured Rhodobiaceae bacterium | reverse complement strand
ATCGAATCTGGCTGCTGGCGCATGAAATTCAAAAGGCACTCGTCTAGCCGCAAGACACGTCATTGCAAGGGCAGCCAGAGGCTGCCGCGACGACTCGAGGGCGTTTGGGTCGCCGCTTCTTTTTGCAGTACAAGGGACCATGACAGGGATGTAACCGCAAAAACCGAAAGCCCACTGTTACGCCGACGCATTGCGTTTATTTGCCGATTGGCTTTCGGAACCGCTGCAATGCCATTTCATGCTAGGGGCAAGGTCAGCCACAGTGCAAAGACGATTTGCGCTCTGGCAAACATCCAGGTGCAAGTGCTATATATTTATTACGCAAAACAGCCCTTTGCGGCTAACACTTGTTAGGGTTTCGCAATGTTGATAGACGAGTTCAGTTACGCTTCGCCTAATGACCCATTGCCACGAAAGCTGGGTATTCGTTGTGTCGAATTGCTGACGGGACAACCCTATTTGAAGCGTCTTTACCGCGATTATCAGCACGCAGGCTTGCCGCATGATCGGTTTTTTGATGAGGCGGTCGACCGGCTCGAACTGAACATTAACTGGCACGGCGCGCCGATCGAAAAAATTCCCGCACGCGGTCCGCTAATTTTCGTCGCCAATCATCCTTATGGTGTTCTCGACGGCATTGTTATTTGTCTGCTGGCGGCACGCGCGCGCGGTGATTTTAAAATTCTCATCAATTCGGTTTTGTGCCGTGCCCCCGAACTTGAAGACTATGTCCTGCCGGTCGATTTTGAGCCGACCCAGGAAGCGCTGCAAACAAATCTGGCGTCGCGCAAAACCGCGCGGGAGCATTTGAGCGCCGGAGGGTCGTTGATTGTTTTTCCCGCCGGTGCCGTTTCCACCACGCCCAAAATTTTGGCCCGCGAGGCGTTTGACGAAGACTGGGCGCCGCTCGTCGGGCAGTTAATCCGGCGCACCGAGGCCAGCGTTGTGCCGGTCTTTTTCGGCGGCCAAAACAGCCTGCCGTTTCAACTGGCAAGCCATGTCAGCTACGCGCTGCGGGTGGCGCTGATTTTTCGTGAGGTGCGCCGCCGCGTCGGGTCATCGCTGGATGTGGTGGTGGGCGAAACGCTGGATTTCGCAGAACTTGAACAATATTTGCCCCCGGCGAATTTGGCGCGCATGTTGCAAGCCCACACCCATGCGCTGGCAGAAGTTTTGGACAAAGCCTGACGGCTTCCACATTTTCCGTCACCGGGCGTCATTTTACGCTTGATTGGCGGTCTAAATCTGCTTTCATAAAGCCAGCCAACACTTGAGGGAGAAAATTATGGAAAGCTGCCTGAAATTCTATATTGACGGTGCTTGGGTCGATCCGGTTGACCCGAAGCCGTTTGATGTGATCAACCCGGCCAATGAGCAGGTCATCGGCCAGATCATGCTTGGAAATGAAGAAGACGTGAACAAGGCCGTCGCCGCCGCAAAGAAAGCCTTTCCTAGCTTTTCGCGCACGTCGGTTCAAGAACGCCTTGACCTGCTGGATGCCATCATCGCGTCCTACAAAAACCGCATGGAAGAGGTTGCCGAAACCATCACCAGCGAAATGGGCGCACCGATCTGGTTGTCCAAAGCGGCTCAAGCCGCTATGGGCATCGCGCATCTGGCAACCGTGCGCGGTGTTTTGGAAAATTACGAGTTTAAAAAGGAACAAAATGGCACGCTGATTGCTAAGGAGCCGGTCGGGGTGTGCGGTCTGATTACGCCGTGGAACTGGCCGATCAACCAGATCGCCTGTAAGGTCGCGCCGGCGCTGCCTGCCGGCTGCACCATGGTGCTCAAACCGTCCGAAGTGGCCCCGCTTAACGCTGCATTATGGGCTGAAATTCTGGATGATGCGGGCGTTCCTGCCGGTGTTTTCAATCTGGTCAATGGCGACGGGCCGACCGTGGGCGAGGCCATGTCGCAGCACCCGGATATCGACATGATGTCGTTTACAGGCTCCACCCGCGCCGGGGTTATGGTTGCCAAATCGTCGGCCGACACGGTCAAACGCGTGGCGCAGGAACTCGGCGGCAAATCGGCCAATATTATTTTGGACGATGCTGATTTCAACAAGGCCGTCGCGCAAGGCGTTCAAAGCTGCTTTTTGAACTCCGGACAGTCGTGCAACGCACCGACGCGGATGCTGGTGCCGTCTGCACGCCATGACGAAGTGGTTGAAATCGCCAAAGCCGCCGCCGAGCAGGTCAAAGTTGGTGATCCGCTGGCTGACGGCACAACCATCGGGCCGGTGGTTTCTGAAACCCAATTCAATAAAATTCAGGGTCTCATCGAAAAAGCCATCGACGAAGGCACCGAACTTGTCACGGGCGGCCCCGGCAAGCCCGACGGCCTCAATGCCGGCTATTATGTTAAGCCGACAGTATTCGCCAATGTCACCAACGACATGACCATTGCGCGCGAAGAAGTGTTCGGCCCGGTTCTGTCGATTTTGAAATATGAAACCGAAGAAGAGGCCATCGAAATTGCCAATGACACGGTTTACGGCCTGTCGGGTTATGTGCAATCCGGCGACATTGACCACGCGCGTGACGTGGCGTCGCAACTGCGAACCGGCAATGTGCATCTGAACGGCGCCTCCTCCGACCCCAACGCGCCGTTTGGCGGTTACAAGCAATCCGGCAATGGACGCGAATGGGGTGAGCATGGCTTTGAGGACTTCCTCGAAACCAAAGCCGTCTTGGGCTATGCCGCTGAATAAAGCGCTGTAAATTTGTTCTGCCGGCTGCCCGAATGTGGGTGGCCGGCAGTTTTTTCTGTGATGCGTTGAGGCGAGTTATGTTGTCGAATAGTTATCCCATGCTGCAATTTGATCTCGGTGACGAGGTCAATATGATGCGCGACAGCCTGCGCCGATTTGTCGATACCGAACTGGTGCCGCGGGCCGATGAAATTGACCGCACCGATACTTTCCCGCGCGATTTGTGGAACCCGATCGGTGAAATGGGGCTGCACGGGCTGACAGTGTCGGAAGAATATGGCGGGGTCGGGCTTGGCTATCTGGCGCAAGCCATTGCAGTGGAAGAGTTAAGCCGTGGGTCGGCCTCAGTGGGTCTGTCGTTTGGCGCACATGCCAATTTGTGCGTGAACCAGATTTTCCGTTGGGGCAATGAGGCCCAAAAAAACAAATATCTGCCCAAATTGATTTCGGGCGCGCATCTGGGCGCGCTTGCCATGTCGGAGACCGGTGCCGGATCCGATGTTGTTTCCATGTCGCTGCGCGCCGAGGCCAAGGGCGACCATTATGTGTTGAACGGCGGCAAATTCTGGATCACCAATGGGCCGTCGGCTGATGTTCTGGTGGTGTATGCCAAAACCGAGCCGGACGCGCACGCGCATGGCATCACCGCCTTTATTATCGAAAAGGATTTTCCCGGTTTTCGCTGTGCCCAGAAACTCGACAAATTAGGCCATCGCGGATCGGAAACCGGCGAGCTGGTGTTTGAAGATTGCGCGGTGCCGGCGGAAAATATTCTGGGCCCGCTAAATGGCGGCGTCGGCGTGTTGATGAGCGGCTTAGATTTTGAGCGCGCGGTTCTGGCCGCGTGGCCGCTGGGCATCATGCAGGCTTGTTTGGACACGGTGTTGCCGTATGTGCATCAGCGCACGCAATTTGGCGAACCGATCGGCACGTTTCAACTGATCCAGGGCAAACTTGCCGATATGTATACCCGCCTGAGTGCGACGCGGGCTTACGTCTATGCGGTTAATCAGGCGTGCGACCGCGGCGAGACAACCCGCAAAGACGCTGCCGCCGCGATTTTGTTCGCCGGTGAAAACGCAACCCAATGCGCGCTGGATGCCATTCAGCTTATGGGCGGTAATGGCTATGTGAACGATAATCCGGTGGGCCGCTATTTGCGCGATGCCAAGCTTGCCGAAATCGGTGCCGGCACGTCGGAAATTCGCCGCATGCTGATCGGCCGCGAGCTGTTTTCCGAAGTCAATTAGGCACCAAGCGCACTAGCGACGTTGCGTGTCGAGCAGCCTCAGCATGACCATAATCGGCACCAGCCCGACCAGAATGATCATTAAAGCGGGCAGGGCCGCTTCTTCGACCTGCCCCAGCGAGGCGCGCATATAAACCAGCGTAGCAAGCGTGTCGAAATCGAACGGGCGCAATACGAGGGTGGCTGGCAATTCCTTCATCACATCGACAAATACCAGCAGCAGGGCCGCCAGAACGGGGGGGCGCAGCAGGTAAATGTGAACCCGAAACAGAGTTTGGCTGCGCGAGGTGCCGAGGCTGCGTGCGGCCAGGTCCATATGCGGTGAGATGCGCCCAAAGCCCGC
>CAJXCG010000102.1 GCA_913051715.1 uncultured Rhodobiaceae bacterium | reverse complement strand
TGTAGCAAACGCGATGACAATGGCATAGCGGCGGCGGCGGCGTAGATCGTCTGCCGAGACAAGCCCCGCGCGGCCCAAAAGCGTCAAGACAACCGGAAGCTGAAAACAAATGCCAAAGGCCAGCATGAGCACCATCGCAAAGGACAGATATTCGCTAACACGATTGAGCATACGCACATCCGGCCCGCCTGTGCCCAATATTTCCATCGACTGAAAAAACCCAAGCGCGAGCGGCATGATGAGGAAATACACCAACGCCGCGCCGCTGATGAATAAAATCGGCGACGCCAAGAGAAACGGCAAAAAAACGCGCTTTTCATTGCGGTAAAGCCCCGGCGCCACAAACCGATAAAGCTGAAAGGCCAGCATGGGAAAAGAAATGAACAGCGCGGCAAACAGCGCGAGTTTAATTTGCGTAAAGAAAAACTCATGCGGCGCGGTGTAAATCAGTTCCAGTTCCACCCCCGCGCCCGCAGCGCGTTCATACGGTACCAGCAGAAAGGCGAATATGTCGGATGCGAAGGCCAGACAGACAAAAAACACCGGAAAAAAGAACCCGATCGAAACCAGCAAGCGCATCCGCAATTCGGTGAGGTGGTCGATGAGCGGGGCTTCGGCTCCGGCGACGTCGTCGGCCTCATCATCGGCGCGCATCGTCATCTCCTGTTTCCGAAGCGTCACGATCCGATTCCGGCGACGGGCTTTCGCTTGGAGCGTCAAACAATGTCGGCGTGCCGACATCTTCTTCAAATGGATGGCTTTGGGTGAGGCGCTGCAGGTCGGCGCGCGGGTCTACCTCGCGGGAAATGTCGTCAAGCTGACGGCGAAAGCTTTCGCTCAAACCGCGCAAACGTCCGGCGAAACGCCCCAACATACGCAACATGGTCGGCAATTCGCGCGGCCCCATAACCAGCAGAACCACAATGCCCAGAACCAGCATTTCGGCCCAGCCAATATCAAACACAGCCGCCTCTAGGACTTTTTGTCGGTTTTGGTGGGGTCTGTTTCATTGTCGATGACAGGTGATGATTTTTCATCGAGAGCGTCAACATCTTCACGTAAACCCTTGCGAAAACTTGTTATTCCTGATGCTACGTCACCCATGATTGATGATATCCGGCCGCGACCAAACAGCAATATCACCAAAACGACGACGACTAAAATTTGAACCCAGCTAATGCCCATGGCTAACCTTTTTATTGCTCCGACTGCTTGAATAACATAAGTCGGTCTGCGGGCACAAAAAAATTATCACCCGTCGGCGCACCCGATCCGCGAAACAAAGCCTGCCAAATATGACCCGGTTGCATTTCGTAATCACACAACCACCCCACCCCGACATGGCGTTGTTCGACAAGGCGGGCGCTGACGGCATAGGCAGGCCCGGCAGCCGCATTGGCGATATCGACCGGGCGCACCCCAATCACATCGTCGGCCGCCAAATTTTGCGGCGTTGCCCCACCGACGGGCACCAATGTGTCCGTTGTGACATCGCCCGCACATAAAGTATTAACCTCACCGAACATACGCGCCACACCAATGTCTTTTGGCGCGGCATATATGCTTTCCGGCGTGCCGATTTGCTCCAAGCGTCCGGCACGCTGCACAGCCACGCGGTCAGCCATGCGTAAAGCATCGGCGGCATCATGGGTCACAATCAGCCCCGCCGCACCGGTGCGTTTCAGCAATCGCATGGTCAGGTCGCGCATCTGGTCGCGCAACTGCTGGTCGAGGCTCGAAAATGGCTCATCCATCAACAATAGGGCCGGCTCGGGGGCCATTGCCCGCGCTAGGGCGGCGCGCTGCTGCTCGCCCCCTGACAGCGTATCGGGCAGGCTGGTCTCGAACGCCGTCATGGAAACCTCCGCCAGCAAATCGCGCGCGCGTGCCAGCCGTTGTTTTTCCGCGAGATGGCGAATGCCAAAACATATGTTCTCAAGCACGGTCAAATGCGGAAACAGCGCATAATCTTGAAACAAAAAACCGATATTGCGCTTTTCCGGCGGCACCACATGACGCGGCGTGGAAACGGTTTCACCGGCGATCAGAATTTCGCCGCTATCGGGTGTCTCCATGCCCCCGGCCAAGCGCAGACTGGTGGTTTTCCCGCACCCAGACGGCCCCAAAAGACAGACGATTTCGCCCGGCGCAACGTCAAAGCTCACCGCGTCGACAACGCGCTGATTGTCGAATTGACACGACACATCCCGAAAACTCAAAACACATGTCATGCGGTCAGGTCTTCATCGGAGGTGGGATCCGCATCCGGCAGGTCCATCTCCAGCGGGTCCAGCAATTCGTCATCTGCCTCGAGCGGGTCTTCATCCGGGTCATTGTCGGGGTCAGGGTCGGGAACGCTGAAGCCCGGCGGTAGCCGATCATCCAACAAGCCGGCCGCTTTCAATTCATCGAGCCCGGGTAAATCCTTTAGCGTTTCCAGCCCGAAATGGTCGAGAAACATCTGGCTGGTGCCGTATGTTACCGGTCGCCCGGGCACGCGGCGGCGTCCGCGCATTCGCACCCATTCGCTTTCCAGCAGCACATCCAGCGTGCCTTTCGAGACCGAGACACCTCGAATATCTTCAATTTCAGCACGCGTAACCGGCTGGTGATAAGCGATGATTGCCAGCGTCTCAAGCGCAGCCTTCGATAGCCGCCGCTGCTGCACCACATGTTTTTGCAGCACATGAGCCAAATCGGGTGCCGAGCGAAAGGCATATTTTTTATCAATTTTTACCAGATGAAATCCCGCCTGCTCATATTTGGCGCGCACTTCATCCAACACGGCTTCCACGTTGATATCTTGCGGCAGTCGTTCGGCGATGCTGGCGGCATCCAGCGGTTCTTCGGCGGCAAAAAGCACCGCTTCCACCATACGGATATGCTCGCCGTCAGCCATTGTGACCGCCATTGTGGCCGGCATTTTTATGGTCATTATCATCGGGCTCACGCTCTCCCAGCATGACACTGGTGGTTGCCGTTTTTGGGCGCGCGCGGCGCACGAGAATTTCTTTGAAGTTTGCCGCTTGCTGAATTTCCATTCGCCCGTCGCGGACATATTCGAGCGCCGCGCCAAACATGCTCGCCATGGTTGTTCGCCGCGTTTGCGGGTCTCTGATCTGGTCGATGACCAGTTCATCCAGACGCCCCCAATCTTCCAGCCCCCCCAGCAAGCGTTCAATGCGTGTGCGCGCGCGTTCCAGCGTCAACACATCCAGTTTCGGCGGCGACCACTCAGCGTAATGATTACGCAAGCGCTGGGTCGAATAAGAGGTCAGCAACTCATACAAGCTGGCCTGATATTTGCTCGACCGCGTCACCCGAATACCTTCGGGCATGCCGTGTACAAATACCTCACGCCCCAACAGGTCGCGCGCCATCAACTTGGCAGCACTGTCACGCATCGCCTCCAAACATTGCAGGCGAAACACCAATCGCGCGGCAAGTTCTTCAGGGTCAACCTCGCCATCGTCATGCGGCGGCGGCAGCAAAAGTCGCGATTTCAGATAGGCCAACCAAGCCGCCATCACCAGATAGTCAGCAGCGACCTCCAATTTGAGATCCTGCAATTCACGGATAAATGCCAGATATTGCTCGGCGAGGTGCAAAATGGATATCTGCTTCAGATCCACTTTTTGCGTGCGCGCCAGCACAAGCAAAACATCGAGCGGGCCTTCATAGCCTTCCAGATTGACGGCCATGCCTTCGCGCATTTCCGGCTGATAGGCCGGTGCGTCTTCAAACCCGTTCGTGGTGGCAGGAGAATCAAAATTGCTAGATGTCATAAGCGCGTTATACCGTGTTCTGCGCTTCAGGGAAAACATGCGCGACAAGTTCTCCCCAACGCTCTCGCATTGCGGCCTCGGCGCAGCTTGATAGGCCGGCGATTTCGGCCTCGACGCGTGCCGCGCGGCGCGCGGCTTCGCCCGTCATATTGGACGGCAATGCCGCGGCGATCGCCGCCATTTCGTCACGGTCACCATTGCAATGCAGAATGATGTCACACCCGGCACGCAATGCATTTTGGGTGCGTTGCGCGAAATCTCCCGACAGCGCCTTCATGCTCAAATCATCGGTCATCAACAGCCCGTCAAAGCCAATTTGATTGCGAATAATGTCGCTGATGAGCGGGCGCGACAGCGTACTCACCGTGCCCTCATCAATGGCTGAATAAACGATATGTGCCGTCATGCCCATGGCCGCGTCGTTCAGCGCGCGGAAGGGCACAAAGTCGTTGGCTTCCAGCGTGGCGCGATCCGTGTCAACGACCGGTAAGGCATGATGGCTGTCCACCTTGGCACGCCCATGGCCGGGCAGATGTTTGATCACGGGCACAACGCCTCCGGCCCGCAGGCCCCCGTAAAACGCGCTGGCAAGTTGCGTCACAGTTTCACCATCTGCGCCATATGCGCGGTCGCCAATGACATTCGACATGCCGGGCAGCGCCAAATCCAAGCACGGCGCGCAATTTGCCGTGACACCCAATTCGTTAAGGTCATGCGCCAGCAACATGGCGCCCAAATAGGCGGCCTCGGTGCCGATTTCCGGATCTTGCCCGAACAAGGCACCATAAAACTGCGCTGGCGGATAGCGTCGCACAAGCGGCGGTTTTATCCGCGCCACGCGACCCCCA
>CAJXCG010000101.1 GCA_913051715.1 uncultured Rhodobiaceae bacterium | reverse complement strand
GGCAGGCTTTATGCCCGGTCGCGGGCGCGTTGGGCGGGGTTGTCTGGCAGGCGGGCGTGCCGGAAAACGCCGCCGATGCGGTTCTGCCATCGCCCGCACATGCCGGCGCGGCGACGCAGGGTGAAAGCTCCGGCGAAACTTCTGGCGAAACTTCCGGCGAAACCGTTCAAGAAAAAATGCTGCCGCTTGCGTGACCCGAATAATCTGCCCCTGTTTGTGAGACATCGCGCTGGCGGGCTTACTTCAAGGAATTGATTTTGGCGAATAATTGTTCTTTGAATTTGGGCGCGGCATCGGCACAAAGTGTGATCAGCATGCCGGTCAACACCTGCAAACGGTAGGTTTTCAAATCAATATAGCCGTGCATCCAATCAAGCCGCGCCAGGCGTTGCGATGAAAAAAGTCGGGTCGCGATCTGTTCTTCGTCAATGCGTCCTTCCAGCTTGCCCTGAGCAATCGCATGGCGGCAAATCAAGCGCGCATGATTGCGCGCCTGCGCGACAATCCCGGTCGTGGAGCGGTGCTCGAAATAGTTTGCCCGTTCTCCGGCAATAAAGGCCGCCCGATAGAGCGGCTCGTTGGTTGCAAGAAGGCTGATCAGCCCATCGATAAAATCTTCCACCGCTGCAATGGTGTCTGACGTATCAAAATCAGTGGCTGCCGCCATCACATCTGCCATGGCCTCTGCCACCAATGTGTCCAATATATTTGCGCGTTTGCCCAACAAATTGTGTACCGTCGGTATGGTCACATCGGCGTGCGCCGCCAGGCGGGCAATGGTAAACGCGTCCAATCCGTCTTCGGCAATAATTTTGCCGGCACACGCAAGTATGTGATCCCTGCGTTTGTGTTTATTTGCGATGCGGGTTTCCAGCCCTCGCGCGAGGCTTTGTTTTTCCATGTTTATTGTATAATCGAGAAACCACTTGATTTGCAGTTTTTATTTTACTAAAAATTTGATGGGTAATAAAAACTGTCAGATGCAATGGAGGAGGGTTCCATGGTTCAGGATATTTCAAAGTCGATAGACGCATGTGCCGCGCATTATGGCGCCGATGCCGACGCCATGCGCGAATATTTGATCAATGGTCAAAACGCGGCGCTCGACATGGACAATCGCGGGCCGATTGTTTTTGAGGCGGATGGTTCTCTCGCAGCACATATTGTCGAGGCTTATGACAAATATGGATTTTACGTGTTCACGGGCGTGCTCGGCGAAGACGAGCTTGCAGATATCAAACAAGACCTTGAGCAAATGAAAAAACGTTTTCCGGTCAGCCCCGGCGCGCCCAATGCGGCCGATGGATCGCCGGCGCTGGGGGCTGATTGCACGGCGCTGACCTTGCTGTGGTCGAAGCCGCTGGGCGATCCTCTGGGTGGCACCGAACTGGCCAATGGCCGCCATCAGGTCAAGCTTTATGAGCCGCAAGCGGCCGACACGGCTCCCGAATTTGCCCCCTTCCTTTTATTGGGTTCCCTGCAATTCTCGGAAACATGCTTGCGCGTCTACGGGCATCCGCAATTGCTGAAGATTGCGGAAGAAATCAACGGTGAAGATTTCGCGCCGTTCAATGAAAGCCTGTTTATCAAAGAGCCGGGCATTGGGGCGGCTGTTTCGTGGCACCAGGACGGGTCGACGCATTGGGATAATCCCGAGTTTGACGGCGGTATTCACGGGTTCAATTTCATGGCCCAGGTCTATGGCAGCACGGCTGTAAATGGCGTTTGGGTTTTGCCGTGCAGTCACAAGCAGGGAAAAATTGACATCACCAAGCTGGTGGAAGCGTCGGGCAGCGAACGCATTGCCGGAACGGTTCCGCTGGTCTGTGATCCCGGTGATGTCATTATATGCAACCGGCAACTGCTTCACGGGTCTTTCGCCAATACCGGCTTTGAACCTCGGATCACGGTGAATATGGGCTTCCATCGCCGCAGTTCGGTGCTTAACGTCAAGGGCGCCGGCACGCATAGCGAAGTGCAGGTTTTCGACGAAGCGCTCATCGCCAAACGTTCTGAGGTTATCGGCTATGGCATTGATGCCCGCCGCCAGCGCTTCCCCGACGAGACGCCTTACACGTATAAACCGTTTGTCGAAAAAGGGCTGTCTTACAAATGGGATGAAGCGGCGCGGGAATCACTGCACGACTATAATACGCGCGATCTGAGTATATAGCGCCCGCACATATCGACCCGGCGCGACCCGCGACGTTCGGGCCGGGCGCGAATTTGCGTCGGCATTGTGTCCCGGCGCACGGGCTTTATCACAGCTATCAAGACAGCTATTAATAAGTCAGCCTGCGACGCGAAGGGACACTAGGGGTGGCTGGCAGGTCGCGCGCCCAGTAAAAAGGAAAAGCCATGAACGGTGCACAAAGTTTGATCGGTACGCTCATCCAGTCCGAAGTCGAGGTCTGTTTCACAAATCCCGGCACGTCGGAGATGCATTTTGTGGCGGCGCTTGACCGCGAGCCGGATATGCGCGCCGTGCTTGTTTTGTTTGAAGGGGTCGCAACCGGCGCCGCAGATGGTTATGCCCGCATGAGTGGCAAACCGGCGGCAAATTTACTGCATTTGGGGCCGGGGCTCGCCAATGGTCTTGCCAATTTACACAATGCAAAAAAAGCGCGTTCGCCGGTCGTCAATATTGTCGGTGATCATGCGAGCTACCACCAATTGCTGGAAGCGCCGCTGACCTCTGACGTAAAAGCGTTCGCCGCCCCCGTTTCGCACTGGATCAAATCCAGCCCCAATGGTGCCGAGGTGGGCCATGATGCGGCTGCGGCCGTGCGCGCGGCAAATTCCAATGGCGGGCAAATCGCTTCGCTCATATTGCCGGCGGATACGGCATGGACACCGGCGCATGATTATGGTGTCTACCGCGCGCCACCAAGCCTGATGCCGCCCCCTGCCGCTGCCATCGAAAAAATTTCGGCCCTGCTGGCAAACGGAAAAAACACGGTGATTTTAATGACGGGCCATGCGTTGCGCGCCCGTGGCGTCGAAGCGGCGAGCCGCATCGCTGCCAAGTCCGGCGCGAAAATTCTCGCCGATACGTTTAACGCACGCACGGAGCGCGGGGCGGGGCGTTATGCCATTGCGCGGCTGCCGTATTTTGCCGAACAGATCGTCGAGACGCTGGCGGGAACCGAACAATTAATTATTGTCGGGTCACAATCGCCGGTTTCGTTTTTTGCCTATCCCGATATTCCCAATTATCTCGTTCCCGAAGGCTGTGCGACATATGTATTGGCGACGCATGGGGAAGACATGGTCGGCGCGCTTGAAGCTGTGGCCGAAGAGATTGGCGCGCCGCAAGACCCGCCGGGCAAAATGGACTTGATCCGTCCCGACCTGGCCAATGGCGGCGATATTGCCACTGCGGTTTGGGCTGCGATGGCGCATTACATGCCGGACAATTCCATCATCGTCGATGAGGCCACGACAAGCGGTATCGCATCGGAAATGTTTCTCGCCAATGCGCCCCAACATGATTATTTGCAACTGACGGGCGGCAGCATTGGAATTGGATTGCCACTGTCTTTGGGTGCCTCTATTGCATGCCCGGACCGCAAAGTAATTTGCGGCCACGGCGATGGCGGGGCCATGTATACATTGCAGGCTTTGTGGTCGCAGGCGCGTGAAAATTGCGATGTCGTGAACATTATCTTCAGCAACCGGAAATACATGATCCTCGAAATTGAGATTATGCGCGTGGGCGCCGAAAATGTCGGGCCCAAGGCACTGGACATGTTCGACCTCGGCCGACCCAATCTTGATTGGTGCCAGCTTGCCGGCGGTATGGGTGTCCATGCCATGCGCGCCTCAAACGTTGATGAGGTGAACGAGGCCATGGCCCATTGCATGAGCAATAAAGGCCCCCACCTAATCGAAGTGATAATCTGAGGGAGGGCGATTTCCATGACAACCGAAAATGCCCCTACTATTGCCTCTGCCATTGCCGCCGCAATTGTGGCGGGCGAAGCCCTGCCGCCGTTTGATGTGACCATGACGCTTGATGAGGCTTATGGCGTGCAACATGATGTTCTCGGCCTGTGTGCCCCGGAAGGGTTGGCAGGCATCAAGGCGGGCATGACCACGCCGGGTTCTCAATCTTTTTTCGGTATAGATAAATTTCTGCTGGGCGGAATTTGCCCGAAGACGCTGCAAGCCTCCGGCTGGGCGGTTCCGTTTCGTGCGGGCAGGTTGATCGAGTGTGAGGTCGCGCTGCGTGTCGACGGCGAGGGACGCCCCATTGCCTGTGCGCCGGCGCTGGAATTGGTGTCGCTGAATTTCGCGCGCGATACGGACATGAACGCGACCAATTTACTGGCTGCCAATCTGGGCGCAGAATTTATTGTGCTGGGTGAGTTTCAGCCTTGGAAAGTGGCGTTTGACGATCTGGCCATCTCGCTGTCGCATAATGGCGCGTTTGTAAATTCCGGCGAACCGCAAGAAGCGCTGGGCGGCCCGTCTTCGGCGGCGGGGCTTATCTGGTCGGAAGCGCGCGCGCGAACTTTTTATTTGACGCCGGATTTGATTTTGATGACCGGCGCTTGCGGCCAGGTTGTTCGTGCGGAAAAGGGGCAATATGAAGCCAGCTTTGGCGCCCTCGGCTCGGTACATCTGGAAGTCATATAAAGATGGGAATTAAAGACGGGGTATTTTCTCGTATGGCGAAAAAAACGCGCAACGGAGTGCGTGGTGCCGCTTGCGTGACTCGAACACGCGACCCCGTCATTACGAATGA
>CAJXCG010000100.1 GCA_913051715.1 uncultured Rhodobiaceae bacterium | reverse complement strand
GCGGTTATAGGCTTGCGGTAACGGGAAAATATGTTGCCCGAAGCCGCCAAAACGTTCGCTGTAGCGCGCCAGTCCAGATTCAGAAAATCCGGCACGGTGATAAAATCGAATGGCTTCGTCGGGCGCTTTGAGGCCCGTGTCACCGGCCATTGCGCGGCACATGAGATAATCGGTGCGCGACATGTAAAATTCGGCATCAAATCTTTTGACCAGCCAACCGGCAAGCCCGACATGGTCGGGGTGCATATGCGTCACCAGCACCCGCGAAATCGGCTTATTGTCCATAATGCCAGCGAACAGGCTCTCATAATTTTGCCGCGCGACATCCATGTCCACGCAAGTGTCGACCAGCACCCAACTGTCGCCATCATCGATTAGCCAGATATTAATGTGATCGAGCATATATGGCAGTTGCATGCGTACCCAATAGACGCCGTCTGCGACCTCGATTGCCTTACCGGGTTCGGGCAATGTCTCGAAAGGATATTGCAGGCCATGTGCCTGCGGCTGTGACAGTTTTGTATTCACGATAAACCTCGGCGTTTTTCTCGGGTGCGGAAAAAACGATTTCAAATTTGCAATGGGTGTACCATATTCATCCCGACTTCCAAAATTGAATGAAACGAGGACGCATTTTGACCACACCGCCAACCTTACGCAAAACGGCACTGATTACCGGGGCCTCCGCTGGTATTGGCCGCGATTATGCCCGTTATCTTGCCGCCGAAGGGTATGACCTCATTTTAACGGCGCGGCGCAAAGCGCGCCTTGAAGAAGTGGGCCGCGAACTCACCGCCGCCTTTGGCACGCAAGTGACCGTGCTGGCCGCCGATCTGACCGACCCGGGTGCCTCGGCGAAACTTGCTGATGAAATTGCCAAACGCGACCTGCAAGTCGACTATCTGGTCAATAATGCGGGCTATCAGGTGACGGGTTATTTCGATCAGGTGCGTTGGGATGTGCATCGCGATATGATGCAAATCATGATGACGGCTGTGGCCGAGCTTTGCCATATTTTCGG
Organism: uncultured Rhodobiaceae bacterium; assembly: GCA_913051715.1. GTDB lineage: Bacteria > Pseudomonadota > Alphaproteobacteria > RS24 > RS24 > UBA7378. The sequence continues at coordinate 3,813 of CAJXCG010000100.1, read as the reverse complement.
GCCCACCATGGTCACGCGCGGCTTCGGGCGCATTGTCAATATTGCCTCCGTCGCAGCTTTTGTGCCCGGGCAAGCGGGTGGCGCGCTTTACCCCTCGGTGAAAGCCTTTGTGTTGCGCTTTAGCCAGAGCCTCGCCACCGAATATCACGCGGCGGGTGTAAATGTGGTGGCGGTGTGCCCCGGCTTCACCTGGAGCGAATTTCACGATATCGCCGGCAATCGAGCGCAAATGAACAAGCTGCCGAGTTTCATGTGGCTCGACGGCCCCCGCGTTGTTGCCGAAGCGCATCATGCGGTGGAGGCCGGGCGTGGGCCTGTCGTAATCAATGGTTGGGTGTACAAGGTTCTGACAACATTAATCAAAATCGTCCCCGATAATTGGATTGGCCGCCTCGCTGCGCGTTCAAAACGCAATGCCAATGTGCGCCCCGAGAATGTGCGCCCCGAGAATGTGCGCCCCGAGGATGCCAGCACGCCACCACAACCCGCCGTGCCGTCGCGTAAAAGCGCCCGCAAAAAACCAGCGACGCGAAAAACTGTGGCGAAATCCCCGGGGAAATCCCCGGCGAAATCCCCGCCGAAATCCCCGGCAAAATCTAATGAGACGGCAAAGCGCAGGGTTAAAACCGGCAATCGCACCCGCAAAAAAACAGATAACGGATAATTCCATGGCGGTGCTCGCGGCGACCCACGCCAATATACAAACTTGCGCTGAACGCTTGCGTGCGGGCGAGCTTATCGCCATGCCCACGGAAACCGTCTACGGACTGGCCGCTGACGCCACCAATGCAACTGCGGTCGCGCAGGTCTATGCCAGCAAGCACCGTCCGAAAATCAACCCGCTCATCTGCCATGTCAGCGCGCCCGAAGAAGCTTTTGAATTGGGGGTTTTCAACGCTGCTGCCCGTCGTCTTGCCGCGCAATTCTGGCCCGGACCCCTGACGCTGGTTGTGCCCAGATCCGCGACATGCGCGGTCAGCAAATTGGCGAGCGCGGGGTTGGCGACGCTGGCATTGCGCTGTCCCGACCACGCCGTGGCGCGCGCGCTGCTCACCGAGACCGGCCGCCCCTTGGTCGCCCCCAGCGCCAATCCGTCGGGTCAATTAAGCCCCAGTCAGGCACGCCATGTGCACGCGCATATGCCGGATATCGACGTGCTGGATGGCGGCGCGTGCGCGGTGGGGGTCGAATCGACCATTGTCGGGTGCCACGATGAAGCCCCGACCCTGTTGCGGGTGGGCGGTTTGTCGCGTGATGTGCTGGAGGCGTACCTCGATATGCCCCTGCCCGAGCTGGCGGAAAATGCCGACCGAGACGCGCGGCTGGCTCCTGGTCGTATGTTGCGCCATTACGCCCCGCGCGCGCCGCTATGCATAAATGGCGAAACCCCTGATGGTGCGTATCTTTTGCTTGGTTTCGGGCCGGACGCACCAGATGAGGCGGTGGAAAACCTAAGCCCGTCGGGTGATCTCAACGAAGCCGCCGCCAATCTTTTTGACTGCCTGCACCGGCTGGATGCGCGCGCCGCCGCCGAGGGCAAGGCGATTTGCGTCAGCCCCGTGCCGACGGGCGGGTTGGGTGATGCCATTAACGATCGGCTCAAACGCGCCGCGCAGAATTAACCACGATACTCGGTGTTTGCCGCGTCAGCTCGCAAGATGTTCGACCAGCAGGGTCGGCACATCCAGACAATGCGATTTGACCGTGCACACGCGGGTGCCGGGCTTACGGCCTTCGCGCACCTCCGATACGGCCACATCACTTTCGACCAGACGGGCATGGGTCGTCTCGATATTGTCGGTTTTCACGGCCAGCCCCCACAAATGATCCAGCTCGGCGTCGAATTTTGACGCGCCGATAACCTCAATGCTCATATGGTTGGTGCGGAAAAACAGCATATCGCCACCCCAATCAGGCCGCGATTGTTCCAGCGCCAGCCGGATGCCCAGCTGGGATCCGTAAAAATCTTTCGACGCTTGCGTATTAGAGGTTTGCACAACCACATGGTCAACCCCTGTACAGGGGCCAGAACCGACAATGGGCGCCGGTTTCAGCGCGTTAGGGTCGTCATGGCGAATGGCGAAGCTGAAAATGCCGCGCGCAGCGGTTTCCGGCCAAACCATGTTTTGCCAGCTGCGCTTTTCGGCCTCCGCCAGATCAAGCCCATGGCCTGCCAGCGGGTCGCTGACCTCCAGCCCCGCTTGACGCGCTTGGGCGAGAAATGGCGCGGTTTCCTCAACGCCGAACACCAGCCCCATCAACCCCTGCCCCTTATCGGCAATATGTTGTGTCACACGGTCGCCCGCCCAACCTGCGCCTTTGGCCGCGAGCAGTTCGAGATAGGTGTTGTCGAGCTTGAACAGCGTGTTGGCGCTGCCATATTCGGGGTGGCTTCCCTGCCAGCTAGGGTCGCGCCCCAGCATGAGCGCATAATCGCGCGTGGCGGCCTCAAGGTCGTTCACGGCAATGATAATATGGTCAACACACGCAGACATGAACAAATGCTAACAGGGCTTGGCGCGCGCGCCTAGAACAAATCCAACTGTTCGGGTGGCGTCACGGGGGTGGTTTCCTGCCATAAATCGGCATCATCGGCATCGCGTTTGTTCACGCGCTTGGAAACCGGCGTGCTGACAAAGCTGTCATTGGCGGCGGGGCGCAACAAATTCTGCAAGCGCGGTGCTTCGCGTTCGGGAGCTGACAACCAATCTTGTGCATCTGCCGGCGCGATCATGGCGGGCATGCGGTGGTGGATATGCGCCAGATTTTCTGATGCCTCGACCGTCACCACCGCACAGCCTTCCACTTCACTACCATCCGGCCCGGTCCAGACGTCCCATATCGCCGCCATGAAAAACGGTTGCGCGTTTTCCCGGCGGATCAAATAAGGCTGGCCGGATTTTCGCTCCCACTCGTAAAACCCGTCTGCGGGCATGAGGGCGCGCCGCCGCCGGAACGCATTTTTGAAACTCGGTTTGGTCTGCACGGTTTCTGCGCGCGCATTAATCTGCGGTCGTGCGCCCGGGCGGGACATGTAATCGGCGCGCGCCCATCCGGGCACCAGCCCCCAATGCACGGGTTCAAGCCTCGCCTCAGTGTTGGCGCGTATCAGGCTGATCGGCTGGCCGGGCGTGATATTGTAGCGCGGCTCGATATTGGGCAAATTCACAAACTCAACAAATTGGCGCAGCGCCGTCGGCGGCGTGACCAGCGCGAAACGACCGCACATCACACGCCCCCTTGAACGGGTCGGACAAGATATCCCGTCGCCAGCCCAAGCGCCGCCGCCCGCCCGGCGTTAATCTCAAGCACAGCCGCCACAGGCGCGCGCGAGGTGGTGAGACGATCTGAATTTGTGTCGCGGCGCGTCACGATGCTGGTAATGCGCCCCTCCGCATCAATGAAAATAATATCCAGCGGGATAAGCGTATTACGCATCCAAAAGCCGACCTTGCGCGGCGGGTCGAACACAAACAACATGCCCGTATCGGGCGCCAAATGCGTCACATGCATCAACCCACGCGCCTGACCCGCCCGGTCGGCGACGCGGGCGACCGAAAATGCATGGCGCGCACCCTTGTCGTCGGAAATCTCGATGCGGTAATTTGTTTCGATTGTGCGCCCGCCCGCAAGATCATCAGCCGCAATTGTTGCGGGCAATGCGGCAAAAAACACCGCCAGAAATAAAAACCCTCGCCCGATCATCATGGCACAACACTGCCACCGCCGCGCAACAAGGTCAAAACAGTTTGTCTTGTTGACATTGTGTGGCTACGCAAAATGTAATTGGCAAGCCGCTTGGGTTTGTTACTA
>CAJXCG010000099.1 GCA_913051715.1 uncultured Rhodobiaceae bacterium | reverse complement strand
GCCTCATCGGCCAGCGCCGCCACAACATCGTCGAGCGCAACCACTTCTTGATCTTTGCTGCCCAAACGCCGCAACGACACGGTTTGCGCCTCGGCCTCGCGCCCGCCAACGGCAAGAATAATCGGCACTTTGGCGACCGAGTGCTCGCGCACTTTGTAATTGATTTTTTCGTTGCGCGTGTCGGCGTCGGCGCGCAAGCCTTGTTCTTTCAGCGCGGCAACAACCTGATGCGCGTAATCATCAGCGTCGGTGGTAATCGGGCAGACCATCACCTGCTGGGGTGCCAACCATAGCGGCATTTTGCCGGCGTAGCTTTCGATCATAATGCCAATGAAGCGCTCCAGCGTGCCCAGCACCGCGCGGTGCAGCATAACCGGCATGTGCTTTTCGCCATCCTCACCAATATAGCTGGCGCCCAAACGCTCGGGCAGCACAAAATCCAGTTGCAGCGTGCCGCATTGCCATGTACGCCCGATGGCATCGCGCAGGTGATATTCGATTTTCGGCCCGTAAAACGCGCCCTCGCCGGGCAGTTCGTCCCAAGCAAGGCCAACTGCTGTGAGCGCCTCGCGCAGACCATTTTCAGCTCTGTCCCAAACCGCGTCATCGCCCGCGCGCGTGTCGGGGCGCAAGGCCAGCTTGACCGACACATCGTTGAAGCCCAGATCTTCATAAACTTGAGTGACCAGCCCGCAAAAGGCAACCGCCTCTTGGATAATCTGATCTTCGCGGCAGAAAATATGCGCGTCATCCTGTGTCATCTGACGCACGCGCATCAAGCCATGTAGCGCGCCATGCGCCTCGTTGCGGTGGCAACATCCAAATTCAGCCATGCGTATCGGCAGGTCGCGATAGCTTTTGATGCCCTGTTTGAAAATCTGTACATGCGCCGGACAATTCATCGGCTTCAGCGCCATCAGGTCGCCATCACCGGAAATGACATCGGCGTCATCATCGGTGGCCGGCACTTCGTCGGGCACGACGAACATGTTCTCGCGGAACTTGTCCCAGTGACCCGATTGCTCCCAGAAGCGCTTGTCGAGCAGTTGCGGGGTCTTCACCTCGTCATAGCCATTGGCCTCCAGCTTGCGGCGAATATATTGTTCAAGCGCCTGCCAGATAATGTAGCCCTTTTTGTGCCAGAACACCGAGCCTTGTGCTTCTTCCTGCAAATGGAAGAGATCCATCTCGCGGCCGATTTTGCGGTGGTCGCGCTTTTCGGCTTCCTCGATCATGGTCAGATGGGCTTTGAGCTGTTTTTCATTGGCCCAGCATGTGCCGTAAATGCGTTGCAGCATTTCATTTTTGCTGTCGCCGCGCCAATAGGCACCGGCAAGTTTTGTCAGCTTGAACGCCTTGCCCAATTTGCCGGTCGAGGGCAGATGCGGCCCACGGCACAAATCCTTCCAATCGCCCTGACGATAGACGGTAATTGCCTCTTCGCCGGGGATGTCCTCGATGATTTCGGCTTTGTAAATCTCGCCAATTTCGCGGAAATGGGCAATCGCTTCAGCCCGATCCCAAACTTCGCGGACGATCGGCTCATTGCGTTCGACAATCTCGCGCATGCGCTTTTCGATGGTTTCCAAATCGTCCAGACCGAACGGGGTCTCGCGGGCAAAATCATAGAAAAAACCGTCTTCAATCACCGGCCCGATGGTGACTTGCGTCCCCGGAAACAATTCCTGCACGGCCTGCGCCATCACATGCGCGCAATCGTGGCGCAGCAATTCGACACCCTCATCATCGTCCGCCGTAATGACAGCCAGCGCGCAATCGCGGTCAATCTCGGTTGCCAGGTCGACAACCACGCCGTCGACTTTCAAAGCCAGCGCCTTTTTTGCCAGACTGTTGGAAATGGACGCCGCAAATTCGCTACCCGTCACAGGTGCCTCCACATCGCGTGTGGAACCATCAGGCAAGGTCAATGTAATCATCTGCGTCTTCCGTTTTTTGTTTTACAATTACAAGTCTCCAAGGGGCATACCAAGGTCCGCGCGAAATCTCAACAGGCACAGGATCAAAACCATGTCCGGCACCCAAACTTTCTATCGGGTGGCACCGCGAAATGCGGCGCAAAAATAAAACCAACCCGGCCAACGGCCCGTGCTGCTTTACGGCGTCCAGCGCATATTCTGAGCAGGTCGGCTGAAATCGACAGCTGGGCGGCAATAGCGGTGACACGAACAAGCGATAGGCATAAACCGGCAGGGAAATCAACAAACCGGAAAAGCTACGCAGAACACGCATCATGGTTCACCATCCAAGCTGCGCGAGGCAATCCTCAACCGCATCGAACGTGAGCAGCGTCGACGCGTGCCGATTGTGAAAATCGCGCACCGGGCTCAGCACTTCAAGGTCTTTCCATTTTTCCGGCTGCTCGGGCAGGCTCGGCACCGGCCCGTTTTCCTTGAGCATGGCGCGCATTTGCCCGGCAACTTTGTGCAGATCCGGTGCCATGGAGCCGATAATTTCGCGCGCCATGACCGAGCTTGAGGCCTGGCCCAGCGCGCAAGCCTGTAATTCATGGGCAAAGTCAGTGACCCGCCCGTCGCTATCGAGGCATAATTCGACATGCACCCGCGACCCGCACAGGCGCGACACGGCATCGGCCTGCGCGCCCGGCGCGTCCAGTCGCCCCAAATGCGGCACGTCCGCGGCAAGCTGCAAAATCCGCTGGTTGTACAAGTCGTTCATCACGAGAGCTATATTAGCGTGACCCGCGCGCGGGCGCGAGATGCCATATTGTCCCGTCGGGCGTGTCTTCAATGCTGACACCCATTTCGGCGAGTTCGTTGCGCGCCGCATCAGCGGCGGCGAAATCGCGTGCAGCGCGCGCATCGGCGCGGGTCGCGATAAGCGCGTCGATCCGCACGACATCGACCCCCTCCATGTCGGATGCAAACCACGCTTCGGGATCGGCTTGCAACAACCCCAAAATACGCCCGGCAGCCAGCAATCGGCCCTTCCCGTCGGGGGTATCGGCTTGCTTTGCCAGCGCGAAAAGTTCGGCCATGGCCTTGGGCGTGTTCAGATCATCGCATAGTGCTTGCATGAAAATGTCAGGCGCTTCTTGCGGACCGGCCGGCAGATCGGCATGCGCGCGCAATACCGAATAAAGGCGGTCAAGACTGCGAACCGATTGGTCGAGCAGATCGGCGGTGAAATCGAGCGGCTGCCTGTAATGGCCTTGCAAAATAGCCAGCCGCACCGCCTCGCCCGGATAATCGGCCAGCAAGTCATCCACCAGCGTGATGTTGCCGCGCGATTTTGACATTTTTTCACCATCTATGTTCAACATGCCATTGTGCAGCCAATAGCGCGCCAGCGGTGCCCCGTGCGCGCAGCGGCTCTGGGCACACTCGTTTTCATGATGGGGAAACTGCAAATCCACGCCACCGCCATGAATATCAATCGTCGGCCCAAAATGATGCGCGATCATGGCCGAACACTCAATATGCCAGCCCGGGCGTCCGCGCCCCCATGGGCTGTCCCAGCCGGGCTGATCAGCGCTGGAGGGTTTCCACAATACGAAATCTCCGGCATCGCGCTTGTAAGGGGCAATTTCCACCCGCGCCCCCGCCAACATGTCTTCGCGCGCGCGCCGCGCCAGCGACCCATATTCTGCGTCTTGGGTGACATCAAACAGCACATGCCCTTCGGCCGCATAGGCCGCATCGCGGGCAATCAACTCGTTAATCATGGAAATAATATCGTCGATATGCTGGGTCGCATGCGGCTCAATATCGGGCGGCGCAACACCAAGCGCAGCCATATCCTCATGATATTTGGCGCGATAGCGATCCGAGATAACGCCAATATCGACGCCTTCTTCAGCCGCGCGCGCATTTATTTTGTCGTCAATATCGGTAATGTTTCGGGCGTAGCTGACCGCCGGATAAAGCTCGCGCAACAGCCGCACCAACACGTCAAACACGACAGCCGGGCGCGCATTGCCAATATGCGCGGGCCCGTAAACCGTCGGGCCACATACATAAACCGTCACCAGATCGGCATTTGCGGGCTGAAACGCGCTCTTCTGGCGGGTCAGATTATTATGCAAAAACAGTTTGGGCATGGGTTTTTCCAGTTAACGCATTTTGGCGTAACATAATTCGCGTCACAAGAAGCGGCAAGTTGTGTTTTCCCTGCATAAAATTTGATCCGATCGCGTCTGGCCCGCGTATTCTATGTGGCTGCGAAGGGGGGCTGCCCATCTGCACCGTTTGCCGCTTCGCCTTTTGGCGGGGGTAGGCTATATTGCAAATGGATTCTGCATAAATGCAAAACCTTATGCAAAATTGATGAGGCGGCGTTTTCAACGTATCATGGCATAAGGCGATGACCTGCAGGGGCTTTGAACACATTCGGGCATCTGCGGATGCCTGACGAATACCGGGACGTATTTCCCGCATAAGAGGCATAACAATGGATGCAATTGTCGATGGCAGTAAGACGCCGATAGTTAGAGAACGGGATGTAAAAGTGGAAAAACCTTCACGCGAACAAGCCGAAGCAGCCGTCCGCACCCTCATCGCGTGGGCAGGCGACAACCCGGAGCGCGAGGGGCTTATCGATACGCCCAAGCGCGTTGTTAATGCCTACACTGAATTTTTCGCCGGTTACGACGAAGACCCTGAAGAAGTGCTGGGACGCACTTTCGAAGATGTCGAAGGTTATGATGATATGGTCATGCTGCGCGACATTTCACTGGAAAGTCATTGCGAGCATCACATGGTCGCCATTCTCGGTAAAGTTCATATTGCCTATATGCCCGTCGACAAAGTCGTCGGCATTTCCAAATTGGCCCGGGTCATCGAAATTTTTGCCAAGCGTCTGCAAACGCAAGAAACCATGACCG
>CAJXCG010000098.1 GCA_913051715.1 uncultured Rhodobiaceae bacterium | reverse complement strand
TCGCGGCGACGCGGGCCCTTGCGTCGTCGGCGCAATGGTGAGGCCGGCGACGCCAAGCCTGTTGAGACCAAATCTGAAGAGCCCGCATCTGCCGATAAGGCGGAAAATGTGCAAGCGCTGGAAATCGAAACAGCCGCCGCGCCCGAAAGCGACGCGCAGGTCGACGTCGCGGTTGAGAATGGCGTGAGCGAAGACATTGGCGATGTGAGCGCCGCAGCCAACGAATAAACATCAATCATAACCGTCAATCATAACCATCAGCCATAATCGATGATTTGGCCTTGCGGTCGCGAAAACCGTACATCTTGTTGTCACCCAAGCGCGTTCCCATATCGTTTATAGGATCGGAACTTTTGGAGAGGCGCGGTGAACGTCGAACGCTATTCGGATTTAACCAAAACCATTTTGCAGGCTGCCCAGACGCAAGCGCTGGGCGAAAGCCATGTGCGCCTGGAAACGCTTCATGTGTTGCGCGCCATGTTGTCCGACGCAAGCGGGCTTGCGCGCCTGCTGGTTGCAAATGCCGGTGGCGATGCACAGATGCTGGACGCGCGCGTCGATGACGAGGTGGCAAAGCTGGCCCGGGTTTCGGGCGATGCGGCGCAACTCGCGCTGGCTCCACCGGTTCAAAAACTGCTGGCGCGCGCCGAGCAGGCGGCGGACAAATCCGGCGATAAATTTGTTACGGTCGAAACCCTGCTGCTGGCCATGTGCGACGCGACCGACATAACCGGTAAATTGCTGGCAGACGCAAATGTCACGCCGTCGGCGCTGGCGGCGGCGGTGAACGCCCACCGTAATGGGCGCGTTGCTGACACCTCGGCTGCCGAAGGCAGTTACGACGCGCTATCGAAATATGCTCGCGATCTGACGGCTGATGCCCAAAAAGGCAAGCTTGACCCGGTCATTGGGCGCGACGAAGAAATTCGCCGTGTGATGCAGGTTTTGTCGCGGCGTACGAAAAATAATCCGGTGCTGATCGGCGAGCCGGGGGTCGGTAAAACGGCGATTGCCGAGGGCATGGCGTTGCGGATTATTGACGGCGATGTGCCCGAAGGTCTGCAGCACAAAAAATTGCTGGCACTTGATATGGGCGCGCTCATCGCTGGCGCAAAATTTCGCGGAGAGTTTGAGGAGCGCCTAAAGGCGGTGCTGCACGATGTGACGGCTGCCGACGGGCAGATTATTTTGTTTGTCGATGAAATGCACACGCTGATCGGGGCGGGTGCCGGCGAAGGCGCGATGGATGCGTCGAACCTTCTCAAGCCCGCGCTGGCGCGCGGCGAATTGCATTGTATCGGCGCGACCACGTTGGATGAATATCGCAAACATGTCGAAAAAGACGCAGCGCTGGCGCGGCGTTTCCAGCCGGTATTTATCGGCGAGCCGAACCAGACCGATGCGATTTCAATTTTGCGCGGCCTCAAGGAAAAATACGAATTGCACCACGGCGTGCGTATTTCCGATGCGGCCATCATCGCCGCCGTGCAATTATCGCAACGCTATATTGCCGAGCGGTTTTTGCCTGATAAAGCCATTGATCTGATTGACGAGGCCGCCAGCCGTTTGCGTATGCAGATCGACAGCAAACCCGAAGCGCTGGACGAATTGGACCGCCGCGTTGTGCAGTTGAAAATCGAGCGCGCGGCGCTGACCAAGGAAACTGACGAGATGTCGCGCGACCGCCTCGCGCGCCTTGAAACCGAGCTTGGCGGGCTTGAAGAAGAATTGTCGGCGCTCTCGGCGCGCTGGCAGGCAGAAAAAAACAAATTGGCCGACAGCCAAAAAACCCAAGAAGCATTGGAAGCTGCGCGCCTCGAATTGGAGCAGGTGCAGCGGCGGGGTGAATTGGAACGCGCCAGCGAATTGGCCTATGGCATTATCCCCGAATTGGAACAACGCCTCAGTGCACAAAATGAGGCAGCCGGGGCCGACGACGATACGGGCCTGCTGGAACAGGCCGTCAATGAAGACCATATTGCTTCGGTGGTGTCGCGCTGGACCGGTATTCCGGTCGATAAAATGCTGCAAGGCGAGCGCCAGAAACTCCTCGATATGGAGACCGCGCTGCACGCGCGTGTGGTGGGCCAAGACCATGCCGTGTCCGCAGTGGCCCGCGCGGTGCGTCGCGCGCGTGCCGGCTTGCAAGACCCGACGCGGCCCTCCGGCAGCTTTTTGTTTTTGGGGCCAACGGGCGTCGGCAAAACCGAATTGACCAAAGCGCTGGCCGAGTTTTTGTTCGATGACGAAACCGCCATCTGCCGGATTGATATGTCGGAATATATGGAAAAACATGCTGTGGCACGGCTCATCGGCGCGCCACCCGGCTATGTCGGCTATGATGAGGGGGGCGTGCTGACCGAAGCGGTGCGCCGCCGCCCGTATCAGGTAGTGCTGTTTGACGAGGTCGAAAAAGCCCATAGCGATGTGTTCAATATTTTGCTGCAAGTGCTGGATGACGGGCGCCTGACCGACGGGCAGGGCCACACGGTCGATTTTTCCAATACGCTGGTTATTCTGACCTCTAATCTGGGCTCGGAACATTTTGCCGAGACGCCGGGCAGTCATGAGGTTTCGCATCATGAAGAGGTGATGGATGCCGTGCGCGCGCATTTCCGACCCGAATTTTTGAACCGCCTCGATGACATGCTGGTCTTTGAAACCCTGAAGCCGGACCAGATTGGCGATATTGTCGATATTCAGTTTGCGCGCCTGCAAGCCTTGGTCGACCCGCGCGGGCTTGTGCTGCATCTGTCTGCACCGGCGCGCGATTGGTTGGCTGCGCGCGGCTATGATCCGGTCTATGGCGCGCGGCCGCTGAAGCGCGTTATGCAGCGCGAAATTCAAGACCGGCTGGCGGATGAAATTCTGTCCGGGCAAGTTGCCGATGGCAGCACGCTTACAATAGCGCTCGAAGACGGCGCGCTGACCTTACAGACAGGCGCCGACCAGTTGGGCGTGCATTAGTTTGGCTGCTGAAATTTGGTTACCGGAGCGGCAGCGAGGTGAGCGTGTTGGCACGCGCGGCGAGGCTGCGGACACGTTTTTGCGCGTTGGCAATGGCCGCGTTTAGCGCATTGATGCCCGCTTCATCGAGTTCGCGCCCCGGCGGCAGGGCTAGCTTGCGCGGATTTACCGGCTTGCCGTAATGCAACACCTCATAATGCAGATGCGGGCCGGTGGCGAGACCGGACATGCCGACAAACCCGATAATCTGGCCTTGGCGCACTGTGGCATTGGTCTTCAGGCCCCGCGCGAAACGGCTGAGATGGGCATAGAGTGTTTCATAGCCATTTGTGTGTTGCAGCTTCACAAATCGGCCATATTCGCGGCTCCGGCTGACAAGTTCGACAGTGCCATTGCCGGCCGCGTAAATCGGCGTGCCGGTCGGGGCGGCAAAATCCAGCCCACGATGCAAACGGGTATATCCCAAAATCGGGTGGCGGCGCATGCCAAAGCGCGAACTGAGCCGCGCGCCGTCCACGGGCGTTTTCATCAACAAACGTTGAACGCTTTTGCCGGTTTCATCATAAAAGGCCACGCTGCCATCTTCGTGTTCGAGGCGCCAATACGTGTAGCGATTGCCGCGATTGGTCAGCGCGGCATACAGAATGTCGCCTTCTTCGGCGAGTTGGTTGCTCCCGTCAAAGCGGCGCGAATATAAAACTTCCAACTGGTCGCCCTCGCGGATGTCGCGCTGGAAGTCGATATTGAATGAAAACAGACGGATCATATCGATAACCAGGCTGGGGGCCATGCCGCTGCCGCGCGCGGCTTCATATACGCTGCTGGTGATCAGCGCATCGGCGACGAAAAATCGGTCGGTGAGCGGCCGGTTCTGGTCAACAATGTCAAAGGTAAGGTGTCCGGTGCGCCGCAGAATAATGCGCTGGCGTGGTCTTGGGATGAGGTCGAAGCCGGCAAAGCGGCCGGCCTGTGTGTCGGGGTCGGCGTCTTGCGGCCATTCGGTAAAGATACGCAGTTTTTGTCCCGGTTTCAGACCGCGCGGGTCAAACACTTTTTGCAATGCGTCGAGGGCGGCATCGGCGGCCACCGGCTCAATACCTTCGCGGGCAAGCAGGGCAGCCAGCGAATCGCTCTTTTTCAGCGTCGCCGTGCGGCTGCGCCTGTGCATGGGCGCAATATCCTGCCAGTTGGTCATAATCAGTGTTGGGGCGGGTGCGGGCCGCGCGCTCAGCCCCGCCTTATTGGGGTCGGGCAGCACATAGTCGGTCAACAGCCACAGAGCGAGAAAAAGACAGCATATAAAAGACAGCGTGAAATAGCGCCGCGCGCGTCGGCGCTGATGCGGGGCAACGGTGCCGGGCGGGCTTGCGCGCGCGGGTTCGGGCGCGGCGTCTACAGATGGTGCGGGACGAAAAGCGTCGGTCATTGGCGTGTAAAATGCGCCCAACGCGCCGATTGTGTCAAGAGGCATGGCGGCGCCCGCCTCGGTTTGCTCCGAAAAATTGCCATGCGTGCGAGGCGCTACTCCAGATTGTGTCTGCGTGCCTCGCCTACCCCCTACAGATAGTATTTGCGAAAAAATGCAAAAAAACCTTCGATTGTCCAAAAAACCCTTTGACAGCACCCGAACAGGCCCGTATACACAGCCCTCACATCGCGGGTCTATCAGTAACCCCGATGCACATATTTGTCCTGCAGGTTTTTCTTGCTCGTTTCGCATTTGTGTGGAATCAATACTGATCCTTTCGAGGCCGATAAAAAGTTGCCGGGCCAACCTGCCGGTTGGGGCGAATACTCTTGGCGCGTAAGGACCTTCGGGTAGCTGTTTGACATTGTAGATATAGAAAGAGAAACGTGGACGGCGGTGTCCTGGCGTGCCATAGCCTTTGGCTTTGGCGACAGAACACTGCAATCGGAACAATGATTGCTATCGTTCGCGTTTCGCCACTCTCGCATTTGTGCTTATGCCTTCGGGCGTGAGATTGGATGCGGAAGAGTGGGAACTCGTCAAACGGATCCTTCGGGATCCAGAGATTAAGAACGTTTAGCATAAGTGACGATTGCTGGAATCAAACTTGAGAGTTTGATCCTGGCTCAGAACGAACGCTGGCGGCAGGCTTAACACATGCAAGT
>CAJXCG010000097.1 GCA_913051715.1 uncultured Rhodobiaceae bacterium | reverse complement strand
TAATTTGTAGCGCAGATAGAAATTTTTACCATAAATTTTTGTAGATTTTTGGTTTACCGCAAATGCAATAACAGCGCGAGCCCGGCCAGCGATACCGCCAGCCAGCCAAGGCGTGTGCCGGACATGGGGGGTCGCGCGGGCTTGTCGGTTTCTTGTTCGGCGATTTTTTCCAGCGCGGCGCCGGCGCGTTCCAGCTGTGCCAATGTTTCCGGCAGGCGCAAGGCCGCCTGCAGACTTGGGCGCGCGGCTTCGGCAATATCGCGGATCAGGGTTTCGGGGCCTAATTGCTTGCGCAACCATGTTGACACGACCGGCTCGGCGGCTTCCCAAATATTGAGCCTGGGGTCAAAACTGCGCGCCACGCCCTCGACTGTGACCATGGTTTTTTGCAGCAGCAATAATTGCGGCTGGGTGACCATGTCAAACTGGTCGGTTACGTCAAATAGCTGGGTCAGCAGCCGCGACATGGAAATCTCGGATGCGTCAAGGTCGCGGATCGGCTCGCCAATGCCGCGCAGCGCTTGGGCAAAATCCTCGACGCTGTGCGTGTTCGGCACATAGCCGGCTTCCAAATGCACGCGCGCCACTTTGCGGTAATCGCGGGTAATGAACCCGTGCAATATTTCGGCGAGAAAGCGGCGGCTGTCGCTGTCGAGGCGGCCGGTAATGCCAAGGTCTATGCCGACAATGGTGCCGTCGGTCCGGATCAGCAAATTGCCCTGATGCATGTCGGCGTGGAAAAACCCGTCGCGCAACGCATGGGTAAGAAAAAGGCGAATGAGCCGCGTGGCGAGATCGGGCAGGTCGAGCCCGGCGGCGCGCAGGGCGTCGACGTCTGAAGCTGCAATGCCATCCACCCACGACATGGTCATAATCCGCCGCGCCGTGCCTTCCCACACGACATGGGGCACGCAAAACCCCGCATCATTGCGGGCATTATAGGCCATTTCTTCGAGTGCTGCGGCTTCGCGGCGCAGATCGGTTTCGGCTTCAAGCGAGCGCGTCAATGTGTCAATGGCGTCCACGGGCCGCAAGCGACGCGCGCCGGGCACCAATTTTTCAATCCATCGCGCGATGACCCTGAAGGTCGCCAGGTCGCGGGTGACTTTGCGGTCGATACGGGGGCGCAAAACTTTTACCGCCAGTTTCGTTTCGGGGGCTCCGACTTTATGCGCCTGGTGCACTTGCGCGATGGAGGCAGCAGCAATGGCCGGGCCCATATTTGCAAAAACTTTTTCCGGCTCATCGAGGTCGCTGGCGATGATGCGCTTCACATCGGCTTCGGCAAAAGGAGGCAATCGGTCTTGAAGATGCTGTAAATCGGCGGCCATTTTCAAACCGATAATATCCGGTCTTGTCGCCAAAAACTGGCCGAGTTTAATGTAAGTCGGCCCCAGCTTGCGAATCCGGTCGGACAGGGCGCGTCCGCGGGTTTGGGCGTCAAATCGGGGCGCGCCGAAAGTTAAGAACGCGCGCGCAACGCGCAAGGTCAGCGGCGCGCGTTCGCTGAAATCCGGCGGCAATAGGGCGTCTTGGGCCAGCAAAAGCCGCGCCATGCGTAAAAACCGCAACAACCGAAACACGCCCATTTTATACTTTCCAACCGCTGTGAAGCGCCGCAACGCCCCCGCTCAAGCGTTCGATGGCGACGCGCGCAAACCCCGCATCGCCCACCTCATCGGCAAACGCCTCGGCGCGCGGGAATTTTCGAATGCTCTCAACCAGATATTGATACGGGTCACCATCGCCCGTCACAAGCCCGCCAAGCGGCGGGATGACGCGAAATGAGTATGCGTCATAAGCCCGCGTCAACAGCGCGCTCGGCATGTGCGAAAACTCGAGACAGACAAACCGCCCGCCGGGTTTGAGAACGCGCCACGCCTCGCGCAGGGCGTCAGCGCGGTGGGTGACATTACGGATACCAAAAGCAATGGTGTAAATATCTACGCTGTTGTCAGCCAGCGGCAGGTGCTCGCCATTGCCGGTTATAAAACCTACCGGCAATGTGTCGGGGGCATCGCGCAAGCGTTTGGCACCAACGCGCAGCATTTCGGTATTGGCGTCGATAACCTGCACCGTGAGCGGGGTGCCCAAACGCCGGGCCGCCCGCGCCGCGCGAAAGGCGATATCGCCCGTGCCGCCGGCAATATCGACCATATGGAGACCGACGTGCGCCGGGCTGCGACGCAAAAACAAAATTTCCACCAGACGCCGCTTCCAAACGCGGTGCAACCCGCCGGACATCAGATCGTTCATCAGGTCGTAACGCGCAGCAACCGTGTCAAAAACATCGCGCACCAGCGCTTGTTTTTCCGCCGTCGGCACCTGTCGGAAACCGAAATCGGTTAGCGCGGCATCGGGCGCGTTTTGAGGGTTCTTTTCCATGCCCGCGACGATAGCCGAAACAAGATGGTCTGGCTACAACGCGGGCGAAGGCGGTCAAAATAGCGCAATGCACATGGCGTGGGCAGCCGCAAAAAGCTATAATTTGCGCCATGCCTGAATTACCCGAAGTCGAAACAGTGTGTCGCGGCCTCGCCCCGCATATGGAGGGGCGCATCATCCGTGAAGTGAAACTGGCGCGCGCTGATTTGCGCTTTCCGTTTCCGGCCGATTTTGTGGCGCGTTTAACGGGTGCGCGTATTGAACGCGTGACGCGGCGCGCCAAATATCTGCTCGCCGAGATCCGTCCGCGCGAAGGCCCCGCGCAAATCTGGTTGAGCCATCTGGGAATGACGGGCCGATTTCAGGTTTATCCCGCCAACGCCCCCGCGCCGGGCCCCGACCCGCTCGCTACCTATAAGCACGCGCTCGCCGATGCGGTGGCGCAAAAGCACGTTCACCTTACTTTGGATTTGGATGACGCAACGCATATCACCTATGCCGACCCGCGCCGTTTCGGTTTTATGGATTTGACCCCGGCGTCGGGCGCGTCGCGCTTTTTGGACGATTTGGGCCCGGAGCCCTTGGGCAATGCGTTTAATGCGGATTATTTTTTCGCCGCCTGTGCGGGGCGTCAATCGCCAATTAAGGCGGTGCTGCTCGACCAAAAAACCGTTGCCGGCTTGGGCAATATATATGTCTGCGAGGCATTGTTTCGCGCAGGTATCAGCCCACGGCGTAAGGCGGCGAATTTGGGGCGCGCGCGGATTGAGCGGTTGATACCGGCAATCTGCAGCGTGCTGGGTGAGGCCATTGACGCGGGCGGGTCGAGTTTGCGCGATTTTGCCGCCAGCGATGGGCAGCTTGGTTATTTTCAGCATGGCTTTGCGGTTTATGACCGCGCAGGTGCACCCTGTACGACGTCGGGCTGCAATGCTAACGTCAGCCGTATTGTTCAGTCTGGGCGCTCAAGTTTTTTCTGTCCGGCCTGCCAGCGTTAGGAGACAGAATGGCAAGAAAATCATTGTTTAACGCAGGTCAGTTGCCGGGCACGCTAATTATGGCTGGCGCGCTGGCTTTCACTCTGGGCTTTACCCAGGCTTTTACACAAGTTCACGCGCGCGATGCGTATTTGTCGTTGGCCCCTGACATTCCGCTGGCCCCGGGCCTGTCGGAATTTGACGGCGGCCAGCTTGTGTTTGACAAGCCCGAAGGCCGCATTGTCCGCATCGAAGCCCAGCGTGCGCCAACGCCGGAAGCGGGCGGCGCAATTCCGGCATTTTACCGCGAAACATTGCCGAATTTGGGATGGCAGTTGACCGATGCATCGGCGCGTGGTGCGGGGGCGCAGACCGCTGTGGACAGTGTCGGTGACAATCTATTGACTTTTCAAAGGGGAGGCGAGACGTTGCTGATTAACGTGCAGCGCGACCGCGTCATATTTAAATTGTCGCCATTTGCACAAACGGACTAACAGCTTCGACGCCGCCAATGGGCGCGTCAAGAGGAGGGCAAACTTATGAAATATGAGAATATTCTGGTCGAGATCAAAGGCAATGTCGGGCTGATAACGCTGCACCGCCCGCAAGCTTTGAACGCGCTGTGCGCGGCCCTGATGGATGAACTGACCCACGCCATTGGTGCCATGGAAGAAAATGACGCCGTGGGCTGCATGGTGCTGACCGGATCCGCCAAAGCGTTTGCCGCGGGTGCCGATATTAAGGAAATGGTCGGCAAAAATTACATTGATGTTTTGCGCGAGGATTTCATCACGGCAAATTGGGAAGCTGCGACGCGCGCGCGCAAGCCGATCATTGCGGCCGTGGCTGGCTATGCGCTGGGCGGAGGCTGCGAATTGGCGATGATGTGCGATTTTATTCTGGCGGCGGACACAGCAAAATTCGGCCAGCCGGAAATTAATTTGGGCGTTATCCCCGGCGCTGGCGGCACGCAGCGCCTCTCGCGTTTTGTTGGCAAATCCAAAGCTATGGAAATGTGCCTGACCGGGCGCATGATGGACGCTCAAGAAGCCGAGCGTTGCGGCCTTGTCAGCCGCATTGTGCCCGCCGATGACCTGCTGGATGAAGCGCTGGAAGTCGCCGAAAAAATTGCCGAGAAGTCTGCCCCCTCGGTAATGATCGCCAAAGAATGTGTCAATGAGGCGTTCGAGACGACGTTGCGCGAGGGCGTACGCTTCGAGCGCCGGCTTTTCCATTCGCTGTTTGCCTTTGACGATCAGAGCGAAGGCATGGAAGCCTTTATCGAAAAAAGACAGCCAAAATTCTCCGACAGCTAGGCCAAAAAAGGGATGAAATTGGCGGTTGACCTTACTCAGTCACCGCCCTATAACGGCGTCTCAATCGCCGCATCGCAGCGTCGATTTTACGAAACAGGGTTTGATTTACATGGCAAATACAAGTTCTGCCAAAAAAATGGTTCGCAAGATTGCCGCCCGCACGGCGCGCAGCCGTCATCAGCGGAGCCAAATGCGCTCATCAATCCGTCGGGTTGAAGAGGCCATTGCCGGCGGCAGCAAAGACGATGCGGTCTCCGCCTTGCGCGCGGCCCAACCGTTGATTGCCAAAGCCGGGCGCAAAGGGCTGGTGCATAAGCGCGCTGCCGCGCGCAAAGTTTCGCGGCTCGCAAAGCGCGTCGCTGCGATCTCCTGATTTATCACCACCGCATTTTTTGACATTTTTACGATTTTGAACACACCATTTTTGGTGGGTTTTTTCACGCATTCGTAACTGAAACATAAAAAAATTTTAAAAAGTTTAAGATTCTTCTCTGT
>CAJXCG010000096.1 GCA_913051715.1 uncultured Rhodobiaceae bacterium | reverse complement strand
CCCCGCCGTGACAACTTCGCCCTCCGTCGCCGGAATATCAGCTTTGCCATTGGCAACGTCATGAATGTTGAGCGCGCGCGGCTCATCAGCTTGGCCTTCCGGCAACTGCTCGGCGGGAACCTTTATCGGGTCGCTTTCCGCCAGCACGACGGGCGGCAAGCTGCGCTGGCCTTCTTGAAGCCCCTGCTGATAAGCATAGAAATACACCCCGCCCGCAAATACGGCAAACAGCGCAAACCCTGCAATCAGAAACGGTGCGGGTGGCAGACGCGATGATGACGTGCGCGTGTAGATTTCCGCATTCGGCGACGGATGCGCGATCTCCAGATCGACATCTTCGTTCAAAAAATCACTGCCATAGGGGCCACTGGGTGGAGTTTGTGACATTGCACCCTCTTATTAATCAGGAATCAATCTTACCGCATTTCGGTCTCAGGTTCCACGCCGATCACATCCAAACCATTGGATAAAACAATCGCCGTGGCGCGCAATAGCGCCAGTCGCGCAGCCGTCAGTTCACGATTTTCGTCCTGAATGAACCGCAAAGCGGGTTCCTCCTTGCCGCGCGTCCACAAGCCGTGAAACGCCGCCGCCAGATCTTGCAGGTAAAACGCAATGCGGTGCGGCTCCAACGCGGAGGCCGCCGCCAACAGACTGCGCGGGTAAACGCCCAGCACTTTGGCAAGCGCAATCTCTTCGGGTGCGCGCAGCAAGTCAACATCGGTGCCTCCCAGCGCTTCGCGCGACAACTCATCGCTGGTGAAACCTGCATCTTCAGCATGACGCAACACCGAATGAATACGCGCATGGGCGTATTGCACATAAAACACCGGATTGTCGCGGCTTTGTTGCTTGACCAGGTCAAAGTCGAAATCCAGCGTGGCATCATTGCGCCGTGTCAGCATCATGAACCGGACGGCGTTGCGACCAACCTCATCCACCACTTCACGTAAAGTAACAAAATCCCCTGATCTTTTTGACATTTTTACCAGCTCACCGCCGCGTTGCAGCTTGACCAGATTGCACACTTTTACGTCAAGCTGCGCGCGATCTTGCGTAATGGCCGACACCGCCGCCTGCATGCGTTTGATATAGCCAATATGGTCGGCCCCCCAAACATTGATCATGCGCGTAAACCCGCGCTGAAACTTGTCATAATGACAAGCAATGTCGGGGGCAAAATATGTCCAGCTGCCATCTGATTTTTTCAGCGCACGGTCGCTATCATCGCCAAATTGTTGCGCGCGGAACAACCATTGCGGCTGCGGCTCCCAATCTGGCGGTGGTTCCTTGCCCTTGGGGGGTTCAAGCACACCGTGATAAATCAATCCCTGCCCTTGCAATGCGTCGAAGGCTGTATCTACAGCGCCATTATCATGCAGACTTTGCTCGGACAGAAAATGCGCGTGCGTGACGCCGAGCGCCGCCAGATCGTCGCGGATGAGATCCATCATCATTGGTAGGGCAACCTGCTTGGCAATCGTGATTTGCGATGCCTCATCTTTGTCAAACAGCGCCGCGCCTTCGGCTTCCGCCAGTGCCTTGCCTACAGGCACCAGATAATCGCCGGGATAAAGCCCTGCCGGAATTTCGCCGATATCCTCGCCCATCGCTTCGCGCGCGCGCAACAGGGCCGAGCGCGCCAGCACGTCAACCTGCGAACCGGCATCGTTAATATAATATTCGCGCAGCACGTTATAACCCGCCCGCTCCAGCAAGCGCGCCAGCGCATCGCCAAACACCGCCCCGCGCGCATGGCCGACATGCATTGGCCCCGTCGGGTTGGCCGATACATATTCCAAATTGACCGTGGCACCTTGGCCGATATCGGCCACGCCATAGGTCTCGCCCGCGCTGAGAATGGCGGGCACAAGCGCCGACCAAATTTGGGTTTTGAACGTCACATTAACAAAGCCCGGCCCGGCAATTTCCGCACTTTCAATATCGCTTTGCGCGGCCAGCTTACCGACAATCTGCGCCGCCAAATCGCGCGGCGGCATACCGGCCTGCTTGCACAAAACCATGGCGGCATTGGTGGCAATATCACCATGCGCCGCATCGCGCGGCGGTTCAACCGTCACATTGTCGAAGCTGATATCGGGCGGCAGCATGTCGGCGCTTTGCAAATCCGACAAAATGGCGTGCAGCCGAGTTTCAAATTGGGCAAACAGGTTCATCGCGCAGCTTTCATTATGCGGGCTTCAGGCCAAACTATCGGTGATGTCGAACAGCCGGTGATGTTCTTCAATGGCGTATTTGTCTGTCATGCCCGCAATGTAATCGCAAATATGGCGCGCCTGATCTTGTGTGTCTTTGCCCGTTAAACGTGCGCCCTCGGGCAAGAGGTCAGGCTCGCGGATCAGCAATTCAAACATTTCGCCAATAATGCGACGCGCCTTGCTCATCGATCGGTTCACCGTGTGATGGCGATAGACATGCTCCATCAAAAAGCTCTTTACTTCCATCAGGTCGCTGTGCAAATCGTCGGAAAAAGCCGCCGTCGCACGTCCGGCCTGGCGCACATCATCGCAAGTCTTCAGTTCGCCCTCGGCAAGTCGCTTGCGGGTTTCGGTAACCAGATCACCAATCATGACCGAAATCATCTCTCGCACCAGCTCATGACGCTGAAGGTCAATGCTGATATCGCCATATTTTTTGCCGATATCGCGCAAAATCACGCCGGTCATTTTCAGGTCGTGCAAATCTTCAAGCCGGATGAGCCCGGCGCGTAAGCCGTCGTCAATATCGTGATTATTATAGGCAATATCGTCGGACAGCGCGGCGATCTGCGCCTCCAGCGACGGCCAGGTGCCAAGCTGCAAATCCTGATGCGCGGCATAGGCCTGAATGGCAAATGGCAGATCACCCATCTGCTTGCCCTCACCCAATAATGGGCCATTGTGCTTGACCAGCCCTTCCAGCGTTTCCCATGTCAGGTTCAGCCCGTTAAATGGCACATAGCGTGCTTCCAATTCGGTCAAAATCCGCAAAGTCTGCGCGTTATGGTCAAACCCGCCATAAGGCTGCATGGCAGCGTGCAGCGCATCCTCGCCGGCATGTCCGAAGGGTGTGTGGCCCAAATCATGCGCCAGCGACAGGGTTTCGGTCAGGTCTTCATCAATTTCCAATTCGCGCGCAATCGAGCGGCCGATTTGCGCCACCTCAAGCGAATGGGTCAACCGCGTGCGGTAATAATCGCCCACATGCGCTACGAAAACTTGCGTCTTGTGCTTCAGCCGCCGAAACGCACCGCAATGCAGCACGCGGTCGCGGTCGCGCTGAAACGGCGTGCGCGTTTTGCTTTCGTCTTCGGCGTGCAACCGCCCGCGCGACTTGTCGGGGTGGCTGGCATATCCGGCATGGGCTTGACCATATTTCATGCCTGATATGTAGGCGGTTTTGCGCGGTTTTGGAAGAGTGCTAAAGCGCAAGCCGCAGGCGCACCATGTCGCGGCAAGCAATACCATTTTCGACAATCGGTTCGGGGTAGGTGTCGAAAAACCCGCGCACAATACCGATGATGCGAAACCCCGCTTTTTGATAAAGCGCGAGCTGGTCGAGGCTGGAATTGCCGGTGCCAATCTCGACGGCCTTGCCCCCGCGCGCCTTTATCATGGCGACCAGCCCCAGCAGAAACGCCTTGCCGTGCCCCTGCCCGCGCAAGCGCTGTTCGAGCGCGATATTCATAATCTCGAAAACGCCGCCATCTTGTTGCTGAATAATTGCGATGGCATCGCCTTGCGCGCTCACCCACACCTCGCCGCTTGCCAGATAGGCGGCAATTTTGCCGTCGTCAGGGTCGGCCTCGCGCAGCAGGGCCATGTGCGCGTGGCTTATATCGCCTTCGTGGCGGCGGGGTTCAGGCTGGCTCATGCCCCTTTATAGCGCGCCGCCTTGCAACCGCCAAGAAACAGGCTTATTTATACCTCATGACGCAATTTGCCATCACCCAGGCCGCTGCCGCCCAGATCGGTAAAATTCTGGCGACCGAAACCGCCGGCGCGAAGCTGCGCGTCGCCGTGCAGGGCGGCGGGTGTTCGGGCTTTTCCTATATTTTCTCGATTGACGACACACAAGCCGACGGTGACCTCATCTTCACCCGCGATGGGGTGGATGTGTTGGTCGATGATATGTCGCTGCAATATATGGAGGGCGCCGAAATTGACTGGGTCGACGACTTGATCGGCGCGAGCTTCCGCATCAACAACCCCAACGCCACCGCCTCGTGCGGCTGCGGCACGTCTTTCGACATCTGAATTCCATGAAAATCGCAAGCTGGAACGTCAATTCGGTCAAAGCGCGCCTGCCCAATCTCACGCGCTGGCTGGAAGAAACCGCGCCCGATATTGCCTGCCTGCAAGAGTTGAAATGCGTGGATGAGGCGTTTCCGCGCGCAGACATTGAGGCGCTGGGCTATAATGTCGAAACGCACGGGCAGAAAACCTATAATGGCGTGGCGCTGTTGTCGAAATATCCGCTGGAAGATGTGTCACGCAGCCTGCCCGGATTTGAAGATGAGCAAGCCCGCTATATTGAGGCGGTGGTCTCGGCCAATGGCTCGGCGGTGCGCGTTGCCTCGCTCTATCTGCCCAACGGCAATCCGGTAATTTCGGAAAATGGCGGCGACGCCTTCCACGAGAAATATGCCTACAAGCTCGATTGGATGGCCGCACTTGAGGCGCACGCCAAAACGCTTTTGTCTTATGAAGAGGCATTTGTGTTGGCGGGCGATTATAACGTCATCCCCACCCCGGCGGACTGCCACGCCCCCGACAAATGGGAGGGCGATGCGCTCTATCGGCCCGAAACGCACGCCGCCTTCCGGCGTCTGCTCAATCTGGGGCTGACCGAGGCGGTGGCGACATTGGCCGTGACCGACGACACCACCTACACATTCTGGGATTATCAGGGCGGCGCGCGGCGCAAAAACAACGGCATCCGCATCGACCATCACCTGCTTTCGCCGCTGGCCGCCGACCGGCTCAGCACGTTCGGCATCGACGCCCACACCCGCGACTGGGAAAAACCCTCAGACCACGTGCCCGTTGTCATCGAACTGGCTGTCTAGAATCAACCGAGCGGTTGACACGCTTGCACGCTTGCAATTTTAATGTAGCGTACAATAACAAGAAGAAAGAAAAACCATGCCATTGACCGCCCTGTCGCGCTTTGTTTCACCCGCCACGCCGGACATAGCATCATGCTGACCGCCCGCGTCCTGCAAGTGACGATCGTGCTTGTGCCCGGCTGGATTACGGCCTATCTCAGTGACGGGCAGATCGCCTGTGTCGCGCCCGTGCTGGTCGCCATGACGTTTCTAGCGGCGGGGGGGGGGGGTT
>CAJXCG010000095.1 GCA_913051715.1 uncultured Rhodobiaceae bacterium | reverse complement strand
TGGTCGTTTGGCGACTAGGGTCGTTTGGCGAATGGGGTGTTCCGGCAAAAAGGCTCTTGAGGAATTAATCAGCCAGTAAACGGGCCGCATCGCGCGCGAAATAGCTCAAAACACCGTCGGCCCCGGCGCGTTTGAAAGCGGCAAGCGATTCCAGAATTACCGCGTCGCGTGCGAGCCAGTCTTGCGCGATGGCACCGGCAAGCATGGCATATTCACCCGAGACCTGATAGGCGAAGGTCGGCACACCGAAAGTGGTTTTGCAGCGCGCAACAATATCGAGATAGGGCATACCCGGTTTGACCATAACCATATCGGCACCTTCTTCGATATCGAGGGCAATTTCCTGCAAGGCTTCGTCGGAATTTGCCGGATCCATCTGATAGCTGCGTTTATCGCCCTTGAGACGCCCACCCGAACCCACGGCTTCACGAAACGGCCCGTAAAATGCCGAGGCATATTTCGCGCTATAGGCCATGATTAGCGTGTCGGTGTAATCTTCGGTTTCGAGCGCTGTGCGAATGGCACCGATGCGACCATCCATCATGTCCGAGGGCGCGATGATATCGCATCCGGCAGCGACTTGATTGAGGGCCTGGCGGATCAACGCATCGACGGTTTCGTCGTTTAAAATTTCCTCGCCCGACATCAGCCCGTCATGCCCGTGATCGGTATAGGGGTCGAGGGCGACATCGCACAGAATACCGATATCCGGCACGGCAGCTTTAATGGCGTGCGTTGCGCGGCACACCAAATTATCGGGGTTGAACGCTTCGCGCCCGTCGGGCGTGCGTAAATCGGCCGGCGTGTTGGGGAACAGCGCAATGACCGGAATACCCAGATCTGCGGCTTCGCGGGCGGCTTCGACCGCAAGGTCGATGCTCAGGCGCTCAACGCCGGGCATGGAGGCAACCGGTTCGCGCGTGTTCTCGCCGTCAATGACGAATAACGGCCAGATGAGATCGTTCACACTGAGGGCGGTTTCGCGCACCAGCCGACGCGACCAATCGGAGCGCCGCAAACGGCGCAGGCGGGTTTCGGGAAATTTTCGGTTTATCATAAGCCTCTCCGCTTCCCGCGTATTCATAGCGCGCCTATCGGGTGGCGGCAATGTCTTCGTTTGCCGTTCGAAGCGATTGCTAGGCGGGCCTGAAACAGTGTACAAAGTGGCATCTTACGGAGGGGTTATGCTGACCGAGGAACAAAGAGCCATCCAAGATATGGCGTTGGATTTTGCCATGGCGGAAATGGCACCTCACGCCATGCGGTGGGATGCGGAAAAAATATTTCCCACAGATGTGTTGCGCGAGCTTGCCAAGTTGGGCTTTGCGGGCGTTTATGTCCGGGAAGAATATGGCGGGTCGGGGCTGAGCCGTCTGGAAGCCGCGCTTGTTTTCGAAGCGCTGTCTGCCGGATGCACCTCAACGGCGGCCTTTCTGACCATTCACAATATGGCAAGCTGGATGATCGACAGCTTCGGCAATGAGAGCCAGCGCGCCAAATTTGTGCCGCCGCTCATGCAGATGGATTTGATGGCAAGCTATTGCCTGACCGAGCCGGGCTCGGGGTCTGATGCCGCTGCCATGCGCTCGCGCGCGCAACGCGATGGCGACCATTATGTCCTGAACGGCAGCAAAGCGTTTATTTCCGGTGCCGGATATTCCGACCTCTATGTCGCCATGGTACGCACAGGCGATGAGGGCGCGGGCGGGGTTTCCTGTTTTCTTATCGAAAAGGATACACCCGGGCTCAGTTTCGGAGCGAATGAGCGCAAAATGGGCTGGAACAGCCAACCCACCGCGCAGGTTATTTTTGAAGATTGCCGCGTGCCAGCGGAAAATCTGTTGGGCGCTGAAGGTGACGGGTTCAAATTTGCCATGAAGGGGCTGGATGGTGGCCGCCTGAACATTGCGGCATGTTCGCTGGGCACTGCCCAACGTGCCTTTGACAAGGCGCTGACCTATGCGGGCGAGCGCGAACAGTTCGGCAATCGGATCAGCGAATTTCAGGCGATCCAGTTCAAATTGGCGGATATGGCTACCGAGTTGCAAGCCGCCCGCCTGATGCTGTATGACGCGGCGCGTGCGCTTGACGCCAATGATCCCGAGCGCACCAAACGCTCGGCCATGGCCAAGCGTTTCGTTACGGATGCGGGCTTTAATGTCGCCAATGAAGCGCTGCAAATCCACGGCGGTTATGGCTATTTGCAAGATTATGAGGTTGAGCGCATGGTGCGCGACCTGCGGGTGCATCAAATTCTTGAAGGCACGAATGAGATCATGCGGGTCATTATTGCGCGCCATTTGCTGAATTCGTAATGGACGTTGAATTTACCCGAAGCGGTGCCGGCGGCATCATTACCTTGAACCGACCGGATGCGCTAAACGCGCTGACGCTGTCCATGGTGCGCGACATCATGCCCGTGCTGCAAGACTGGGCGCGCGACCCGAGCGTCGAGCACGTCATCATAGAAGGTGCCGGGGAAAAAGGCTTTTGCGCGGGCGGCGACATTCGCGCGCTGCATGATTGGGGGCGCGCGGGCGCAGACGAGGCGACCGGCTTTTATCGCGAGGAATATGCGCTCAACCATCTCATCAAAACATTTCCCAAACCCTATATCGCCCTGATCGATGGCATCACCATGGGCGGCGGCGTGGGCGTGTCTGTGCATGGGCGGTTTCGGGTGTGCACGGAAAATACAGTTTTCGCCATGCCGGAAACCGGTATTGGTCTTTTGCCGGATGTTGGCGGCACTTATTTTCTGCCGCGCCTGCCCGGCTTTATTGGCACTTATATGGTGCTGACGGGCGCGCGTCTGCGTGCGGCTGATTTGTGCTATTCGGGCATTGCCACCCATTATGTGCCGCGCGCGCAGCTTGACCGGCTGAAGCATGACTTGGCGGCGGGGGGCGATGTTGATGAAACACTTGCGGCTTTTCATGAAGATGCCGGTGCGCCGCCGCTGGCAGAGCTTCAAGACACGATTGATGCGTGTTTTCACGCCGACAGCGTCGTTGATATTCTGGCCGCTCTAGATACTGCTGATACGCAGTGGGCGCGCCAGCAAATCGACATTATAAACACCAAATCGCCGACCAGTTCCGCCGTCGCTTTGCGCCAGATGCGCGACGGGGCGAAAACCGATTTTTCGGGTTGCATGCAGATTGAAATGCGCGCGGTGACGCGGCTGATGGCACTGCCGGATTTTTACGAAGGCGTGCGCGCGGTCATTCTCGACAAGGACAATAAGCCGGTTTGGACGCCGCCCGATCATGCCAGCGTTGCGGCACAGTATATTGATGAGATTTTTGCTGCGCTGGGCGCAGACGAACTTCAACTGGGAGAAACAAATGCTTGAAATCGGGTTTGTAGGTTTGGGGAATATGGGCCTTCCCATGGCGAAAAACCTCGTCGCGGCGGGCCATCATGTTACCGGCTTTGACCGCGTGGAAACAGCCGTCGCCGAACTGGTTGACGCGGGCGGCAAGGGTGCGGTCGATGTTGTCGACGCGGTTTGCAACGCCGAGATTGTGGTCACTATGCTTCCGGCGGGTCGCCATGTCGAAGAGGTTTATCTCGGCGAAAATGGCATTGTCGGCGCGTTACACGACGGCTGCTTGCTCATTGACAGTTCAACCATTGATGTTGCAACTGCGCGCCGCGTCAGTGATGCCGCCACACAAAAAGGTTTTGCCATGGTCGATGCGCCGGTCTCAGGCGGGGTCGGCGGGGCCATGGCGGGCACGTTGACATTTATGGTCGGCGGCGCAGATGAGGCTTTCGCGCGCGCGCGTCCGGTGCTTGAGGTAATGGGCAAAAATATTTTTCACGCTGGCGCCAGCGGCAATGGGCAGGTCGCAAAAATCTGCAACAACATGCTGCTCGGTATTTCGATGATCGGAACTTGCGAGGCGTTTTTGCTGGGTGAGAAGCTGGGGCTGGACGCGCAGACTTTTTTCGACATTTCCTCCACAGCATCAGGCCAGTGTTGGTCGATGACAAGCTATTGCCCGGCACCGGGGCCGGTGCCCGCCAGCCCTGCAAATAATGACTATCAGGCCGGGTTCACCGCTGCCATGATGTTGAAGGATCTGGTTCTGTCACAAGAGGCCGCGCAGACCGCCACATGCGAGACACCGATGGGTGCGCGCGCGACGGCGCTTTATCAGCAAATGGCCGAGGCCGGAAGCGACGGGCTCGATTTCTCCGGCATTATGCGTATGTTGCGGGGAACGTTCTAGGAACGCTTGGGGAAAACACGCGGCACAAACCGATTGGTGCGTGCCATATATTCTTCGTAGCCTGGCTTTTTGATTAGGCTGCGCTCGAGCATGGCCGCGCCGGAAATTTTGACAATCAAAAAATTCATCAGTGCGGGCGCGTAAATCGTCCAGATCACTTCCGGCGTGGTGGCAACAGCGGCAAACCAAATGCCCCACCAGAACATGGCATCGCCGAAATAATTCGGGTGACGCGTGCGCGACCACCAGCCATCGGTCAGAAGATCGCCGGGTTTGGCGTTGGCGCGAAAATTGGTGAGTTGAATATCGGCCAGCGTTTCCATGGTCACGCCGGCGAGCGCGAAGGCCAGTCCGATAAATGCTGCCAGCGGCGCAGCGGCAGGGCCGCCAAAGTCAAGCGCCGCCATATAGGGCATGGCGATGAGCCACATCAACACGCCTTGAAAGGTAAACACGGTAAAAAAGCTGCGCCACCAGAAATTCTTGCCGTGATGGGCGCGCATGCGCTGATAGCGATAGTCTTCTTCACCCTCACGCCGCCAGCGTAAAAACAAATGCAGCCACAGGCGCGCGCCCCACAAAATCACAAGCGCGGCAATGGCGATGGCCGGCAGGCTCAGATTTTCGCTGACCAGAAGACAGGTGGCAGCAATAATTGCAAAGCCACCGCCCCAAAACATGTCTATAATGCTGGCATCGCGAATGGCGACGCTGACGACCCAGACGGAAAAAAGAACTATGATGACGGCGACGGCACCTGCGATTGCCGGACTGTTAAGCAAAACTGAAATATCTAACATGCAGTATGGATAGCCATTCTTCGCACAACTGTCAGCATTAAATTAGGATTTTACATGCGCCCATCTGCAAAATTTCCATATCTGGAACATGATGGCGTTTTGGCTTTCGCGCATCGTGGCGGCGACCGGCGCGCGCCGGAAAACACCATGGCGGCGTTTGCCGATGCTGCGGCGCAGGGATATCGATATTTGGAGACGGATGTTCACGCCTCGCGCGATGGTGCGGTTTTTGCGTTTCACGATGACAGTTTGCTGCGGATGACCGGCGAGGATATTGCCATCAGCACGCTGGATGCTGCCGATATTGAGACGATTAAAGTGGCGGGCGATCATGCCATTCCGCGCATGGAAAATTTGCTGGAAGCGTTTCCCGAATGTCGCTTCAACATTGATGCCAAGGCTTGGCCCGTCGTAGAGCCGCTGGCAGATCTCATTCGAGACCTAGGCGTTGACGCGCGCGTGTGCATTGGCGCTTTCAGCGATGCGCGGATTTTGAAAATTTGCCAGCTCGTGGGACGCCCGATA
>CAJXCG010000094.1 GCA_913051715.1 uncultured Rhodobiaceae bacterium | reverse complement strand
TTGCTCGGTCGTGAAAATTTCTTCATCGCCATGGCTCCAGCCCAGGCGCGCCAGATAATTCCGCATAGCCTCGGGCAACAGCCCCATATCGCGATACGCATCAACCCCCAACGCGCCGTGGCGCTTTGACAGTTTGGCGCCGTCACTGCCATGGATCAGCGGCACATGGGCAAAAACCGGCACCGTCCAGCCCAGCGCAGTGTAAATCTGTGCTTGGCGGGCAGCATTGGTCAAATGATCATCGCCGCGAATAATATGGGTGACGCCCATATCGTGGTCGTCGACCACCACGGACAGCATATAGGTGGGCGTGTTGTCGGAACGCAAAATAATCAGATCGTCCATCTGGTCATTGGCAAATGTTATCGGGCCTTGAACGCGGTCGGCAATCTCGATAGTGCCGTGCTGCGGGGCGCGGAACCTGACGACATAAGCCTGTCCATCGGGAGCGTCGGTCGGGTCGCGGTCGCGCCAGGTGCCGTCATAGCGCGGTGGCTTGCCCGCCGCGCGCGCGGCTTCACGCATCGCCTCGATTTCTTCGGGCGTCGAATAGCACTTATACGCATGGCCCGAGGCCAACAGCGTCTCGGCAATCTCGATATGACGGGCGGCGTTTTTGTGCTGGAAAACCGGCGCTGCATCGGCGTCCAGCCCGAGCCAGGCCATGCCGTCCAAAATGGCGTCAATGGCAGCCTCGGTAGAGCGCGCGCGATCCGTGTCTTCGACGCGCAGCAAAAACTGGCCGCCATGATGGCGCGCAAAAGCCCAGTTAAACAGTGCCGTGCGCGCACCGCCAATATGCAGAAATCCTGTCGGCGAGGGCGCAAAGCGCGTAACAACCGGGCCGGAAACCATGCGTTTTCTCCTGCAAAAGGGTTTTATCTGCAACCTGTGATACGTGGTGCTTCGCGCATCAGGCCGCCAATACTTGAGGGCTAATAGCACAAATCCGTTTAATTCAACAGTGCCCGCAAAGCGCGCATGGATCGGTTTTCCATGGATAACACCAGACATTTTTTCCCGTTTTTGCCCGTCGCATTCGCGATCGGCATTGCCGTGTATTTTGTTTGGCCGACGCAGCCGGGTTTGCACTATTTGGCGGCGCTGCCGATTTTGCTGACCGTGGAGCGCGGCGCAAACCTGTTTGCGCCCATCGGCGCCTATGCCAATTATGTAAGATCCGGCGTGATTTTCTGCCTCTGCTTGATTTGCGGCACGGGCTGGGCACAGCTACACACATATCGCGCGAGCCAAAGCTGGGCCATGCCGCCGCTGCCGACGGGCGGAGTTGAAACACATATTTCGGGGCAGATTGATATGTCCGAAATTCGCTGGCGCGGCGGCGAACTCCATATGCATGTCACCACAGTGGATGTGCCCCAACACGCGCAGCACATTCCGACCAAACCGTTTCGCGCGCGCCTGTTCACCAGTAAGGAAATTGCTTTGCGCGCGCGGCCCGGCTGCCGCGGCGTATTGAAAGTCCGCCTTCAGCCGCTTGGTACGCCGTTGACCGATGGCGGCTATGACCCCAGATTTCCGGCATTTTTTGAGGGCTTGCGTGCGCGCGGTTTTGTCCGCGAAATTGTGTCGCTGTCGTGCGAAGACGGCACATGGGCGCATCGGTTGGCGCGTCTGCGCCTTGAAATGGCGCATGAGATTCGCGCTGTTTTGGGGCCGCGCACGGGCGGCGTCGCCGCGGCGCTCATTACGGGCCTGCGCGGTGGCATATCGCCGGCCATACGCGACACATTCCGCAATAGCGGGCTGGCGCATGTGCTGGCTATTTCGGGGCTGCACATGGCGCTTTTTGCGGGCACGGTATTTGCGCTATTGCGTGTGTTGTGTGCGTTGTTTCCCCGTTTTGCACAAGTCTATGATGTGCGCCGCCTATGTGCCGGTTTCGCACTTGCCGCCGCCATTGCCTATCTGGCTTTGTCGGGGGCCAGCAATGCCACGCAGCGCGCCTTTGTCATGATTGCGCTGGTGTTCATTGCCATTGCCATAGGGCGTCAGGCGCTCACCATGCGGAATGTCGGTTGGGCGGCGGTGGTCGTGCTGCTTCTCAACCCGCACGCGGTCATGCAGGTCGGGTTTCAAATGTCGTTCGCGGCGGTGATTATTCTGGTTGGCTTTTTCGAGGCTTGGCGCCGCCGCAGTGTCAATTACGACCAACCGTTTCGCCGCGGCGCATTGTGGCGCAGCATTTTCAGGGTCCGGGTCTATGTGTTCGGCCTGTTGCTCACCAGCCTGTTGGCCGGCGGCGTCACGGGCATTTTGGCGCTGATACATTTCAACCAAATGGCGAAGTTCAGTCTTGCCGGCAATTTGATCGCCATGCCGCTATTCGGGCTGATGGTCATGCCGGCGGCTTTTGTGTCTGTTGTCGCCATGCCTTTCGGGTTGGCGGCGGCACCTTTATGGGTGATGGGGCTGGGGCTTGAATGGATACTTCTGGGCGCGGGGGCGCTGGTTGAAACCGGTGACCCGCTGTTTCGGGTCGGGGCGTCGCCGACTTATGTGCTCCCCGCATTTATTATCGGGCTTATTTGGCTGTGCCTGCTCGGCGGTGCCAGCCGATGGTGCGGCCTTGCGATCATGTTGTTTGCAATCGTGTCGCTGGGGCGCCAGCCTGCGCCCGATATCCACATACTGGGTACTGCCTATCAACTTGCTTGGCGCACACCGTCGGGCGATATGGCGGTGATGCATGAAAAGCGTGCCGGGTACGAAACCGAAATCTGGCGTCGACGGCTGGGTTGGCCGAAGCAGGTAAGCGATGCGAAGTTTGCCAATTGCCGCTTCCCGGCCTGCCGCATTGAGTTGCGCGCCGGCGCACAATTAGCGCTGGTGACACAGGCGCGCCATTTAAGCGCGGCGTGTCGTGCGGCCGATATTGTGATTGCGCCCTATGTACATGCGCGCTACCCCTGCGCCGCCCATCTTGTTGACGGGCGCAGTTTGAGCCCTTTCGAGGCGACATTGGTCTATCTCGAGCCGGTGGAAAATGCTTATCGCGTGGTGACCCGCCGCCCAAGCGCAAACGTTGCGCGCGTCTGGCAAAGGCGCGCCGATGCTGCGCCCGAATAATGATTTTAGTATTTGCGAATGAGCCCGACGAGGCGACCCTGAACCCTGATTTGGTCGGATTTGAAAATGCGGGTCTCGTAGCTGGCATTGGCGGCTTCCAACGCAATCATTTCACCCTTGCGGCGCAAACGCTTCAGCGTGGCCTCGTGACCTTCGACCAGCGCCACGATAATCTCGCCATTTTCTGCCGTGCTGCCGCTTTGGATAATGGCGGTGTCGCCGTCAAAAATTCCGGCATCAATCATGGAATCGCCATGGACTTCCAGCGCGTAATGTTCGCCCGAGCGCATCATTTCCATCGGCACGCTGATCTGGTTTACCTCTTCTTGCAGCGCCTCAATCGGTGTACCAGCGGCAATGCGGCCCATAACGGGCACGCTGACGCTGCGGTCATCATTGGCAGCCGGTGGCGGCGGGGTCGCAGCACGCGACGGCGCGGCAAGGCTGGTCGACATGCTGTCGGGCAGCTTGATGACATCCAGCGCGCGGGCGCGGTGGGCAAGCCGCTTGATGAAGCCACGCTCTTCCAGCGCGGTGATCAGCCGATGAATACCTGATTTTGATTTGAGGTTTAGCGCTTCTTTCATTTCGTCGAAGCTGGGTGATACGCCCGTTTCTTTCAGCCGTTCATTGATGAAAAGCAAAAGCTCAAATTGTTTTTTCGTAAGCATTAAAACCTCGGCGTAAAAGAGAACGAATCACTAACATTCTTGTTCTACTTTTATTCGCTTTCCTAGGCAAGGCACAAAAATTCAAATTATTGTTTCGATTGGTTCAGTTGCTGAGAAGCGTCTGAGTTGCGTTCGTAACATCATTTTGCCGCATCAGGCTTTCGCCGACCAGAAAGCCGCTAATGCCGTCTGCCATCAGCGCGGCAACATCCGACGGCTCGGCAATACCGCTTTCGCTGATGACAAATGCGCCCGGCGGCACAAGCGGGTGCAATCTGCGCGAGGTGTCGAGGCTGGTTTCAAAGCTGTGCAAGTCGCGATTGTTAATGCCGACAAGGCGCGGTGACAAATCGTGCAGCCGCGCCATCTCTTCTTCATTGTGCACCTCGAACAAAACATCCATGTGCCACTCGGCGGCGGCGCCCGCCAGCTCACTTGCCTGGGTGTCGGTGACCGCCGCCATGATAATTAAAATCGCATCGGCATTCCACGCACGCGCCTCAATGACCTGATAGGTGTCATACATGAAATCTTTACGCAAAACCGGCAGGCCGGTCGCGGCGCGCGCTGCCGACAGATATGCGGGCGCGCCCTGAAAGGAAGGGGTGTCCGTCAGCACGGAAAGGCATGCAGCGCCGCCTTGTTCGTAGGCGCGCGCCAATGTGGGTGGGTCGAAATCGGCACGAATGAGACCTTTGGACGGGCTGGCTTTTTTGATTTCGGCAATCAACGCCGGCTTTTTTTGGGCGGCGATACCGGTCAGCGCGTCGGCGAAACCGCGTACCGGCGCGGCGTTTTGCGCCGCGTCGCGCAGCGCGCTGATCGGTGTGGCTTGTTTTGCGGCGGCAATTTCTTCCAGCTTATACGCCGTGATCCGCGCAAGAATATCGTCTTGAGTTGCGGGCATTTATCCCGCATCCCGATTGGATATATCGACCAGATTTGAAAGTGCTTTGCGCGCGCCGCCATCGTCAATCGCCAAAGCTGAAACTTCAACACCCTCTTTCAAGCTGTTGACTTTATTGCAGATATAAAGGGCTGCGGCGGCGTTAAGCAACACAATATCACGATAGGCATTTTGTTCGCCATCGAGCAAGGCGTTGAGCGCAGCGGCGTTTTCTTCCGGTGTGCCGCCGACAAGGTCTGACGGTTCGCTGCGCTCGAGACCAGCGTCTTCCGGATTGATTTCGAAAACTTCAATCTCGTTTTTTCTGAGCTCGGCGACTTTGCTGGGGCCGGTCGTGGTCAATTCGTCCATGCCATCATGGCCGTGCACGACCCATGCGCGCTCGGAGCCCAAATGCTTCAGCACATGGGCAATCGGTTCCACCCATCGGTCGGAGAACACGCCGAGCAACTGCCGATTGGCACCAGCCGGGTTCGATAGCGGCCCCAATAAATTGAACACGGTTCTGAGCCCAAGCTCTTGGCGCGCCGGCCCGACATGGCGCATGGCGGCATGATGATTGGGCGCGAACATAAAGCCGATACCCGCTTCGCGAATGCAGTTTTCGATGGCGGCGGGCCCGATATCGAGGCGCACGCCCAACTGCTCAAGCACTTGCGACGATCCGGAGTTTGACGACAAGGCGCGATTGCCATGCTTGGCGACATGCACACCGCAAGCGGCAACGACCAGCGCCGTGGCGGTGGAAATATTATAGGTTCCCGTACCGTCGCCGCCGGTTCCGCAGGTATCCAGCGCGTGATCCGGCGCTTTGACGCCAAGAGCATGGCGACGCATAATTTGGGCGCCGGCTGTAATTTCTTCAACCGTCTCGCCGCGCACGCGCAGCGCCATCAAAAAAGCCCCGATCTGGGCCGGTGTCGCCTCGCCGGCCAGAATAATCTCAAACGCCTCTGTTGCTTCGGCGGCCGATAGGGTCACGCCGCTCGAAATGGTTGTCAGAAATGGTTTTAAAGCGTCCATAAAACACTCACTACTGCGAACTCAA
>CAJXCG010000093.1 GCA_913051715.1 uncultured Rhodobiaceae bacterium | reverse complement strand
CAGCGCCGGAAGCTATACAGCACGGGCAAGGGGTGGTCGCTTTGCAGACCCGTCATCTGTGTGCCCGTCATTCGTGCATCCGTCACTTGCGAACCTGTCATCGTCGCGCCGCCTTGCCAATATGGGCCTGTCCGCGCGCTTGCGACAGGTGCATTTGCTTTTGGCGTTCGCGAAAGCGTTCGCGGTCGCCCGCATCATGTGTGTCGATGCAGTGCAGACAACTCACCCCATGCTCAAAACTGGGCAGCAATTTTTCTTCCTGCGAGAGCGGCATGCGACAGGCATGGCACTGGTCATACGCCCCCGGCGCGAGCCCGTGCTTGACCGAAACGCGCTGGTCGAAAACAAAACACTCGCCCCGCCATGTGCTGTCTTCGGCGGGCACGGTTTCCAGATATTTCAAAATGCCGCCCTCAAGATGAAACACATTTTCATAGCCGCGCGCGCGCAAATACGATGTGGCTTTTTCGCAGCGAATACCGCCCGTGCAGAACATGGCGATATTTTTCGGACGTTTGTCCGCGGGCAAATCTGCCATGTAGTTTCCAATCCAGGCCGGAAAATCCCGAAAGGAAGCCGTCGCGGGGTCGATGGCATTTTCAAATGTGCCGATAGCCACCTCGTAACGGTTGCGCGTATCAATAACCAGCGTATCGGGAGCGCTGATCAGCGCGTTCCACTCCTGCGGCGGCACATAGGTGCCCACGCTGTTTTCGGGGTCAATATCGGGCTGACCCATGGTCACAATTTCCTGCTTCAGCCGCACCTTCATGCGGTAAAACGGGGGCGCAGCGGCAAAGCTATATTTGGGCGACAAGCCCGCAAAACGCGCATCGTTTTCAAACCAGCCGCGCAAAGCCGAAATCGCCTGATGCGTGCCCGATACGGTGCCGTTCAGACCCTCGCGCGCCAGCAATATGGTGCCCAAAATATCATGCGCGTCGCAGAAATCTTGCAGGCTCACACGTATGGCCTCAAAATCGGCAAGCGCAACAAAACGGTAAAA
The DNA here is from genome assembly GCA_913051715.1 of uncultured Rhodobiaceae bacterium. Lineage (GTDB taxonomy): Bacteria > Pseudomonadota > Alphaproteobacteria > RS24 > RS24 > UBA7378. Next base: position 4,764 of record CAJXCG010000093.1, on the reverse strand, counting down.
AGCAGCCACCACGACGGGCTGGTCGGCGGGCGGCTTTGGCACCGGGGTGGCGGCCTCCAAACTTGCTTGCGAAGCCTGTTTCGGCGCCGATTGCATGGCTGCATTTGGGTCAACATGTTGCGTCATGGCGTGACTGTGCCGTTTCTGGTTCAAAAATTCAACTCGGGCAACGCCAAAAGCAGCGCATTGCCGCAAAACGGGGTAGCTAAAATCCGATGGCGCGGTCGTCTTTGCCCCGTACATAATCCGCCGCCCCGCGTCGGGCGCCATCGTCGCCGATCAAAACCGCCTCGACGCGACCCAATTCATATTTGAAACGCGGCCAGGCGTAAAGACGGTGGCCGCGCCGCATCAAGCCGATCATGCTGGGCACACTCAACGTGCCACGCTCCAGCATTACCAGATCGGGCTGCCACTGACTGTGGGCTTTGCGGGCGTTGACGCCCTGCTGCGCGCGCATGTCGAAATCCACCACATTCATAATCGTCTGAAACACCGATGTGATAATCGTCGCGCCGCCCGGTGTGCCGACGACCAAACGCAAATCACCATCTTTGGTCACAATCGTCGGTGTCATGGACGACAACATGCGCTTGCCCGGTGCCACGGCGTTTTGGGCGTTGCCCAAAAGCCCGAACTGATTGGCATGGTCGGGCTTGATGGCGAAATCATCCATCTCATTGTTCAAGAAAAAACCCGCGCCACGCACCACGACTTTCGAGCCGAAATTGCCGTTCAATGTGGTGGTGATGGCAACCGCATTGCCGGCCGGATCGACGATGGAGATATGCGTTGTCTCAACGCTTTCCACGCGGTCGACGCGGCCCTCTCGAATATCGCGGCTATCGGTTTTCTGCCATGGCTCAATCGCCGCCATGCGTGTTTTGACATAAGCATCCGAAACCAGTCGGTCGACGGGCACATCGACAAAATCAGGGTCGCCCAAATAGCTGGCGCGGTCGGCATAGGCGCGCCGTTCCAATTCTACCATCATGTGAATATGGGCCGCTGAATTATGCCCCATCCGCCGCACGTCATAGGCCTCGGCACCTTTGAGCAACTGCGCCAGCGCCACCCCGCCACTTGAGGGCGGCGGCATGGAAATCACTTCATGACCGCGATAGGAAAACCGCACGGGCGCGCGCCAAACCGGGGCATAAGCGTCGAGATCGGCTTGCGTAATCAAACCGCCCCCTGCATCCATTTCCGCCACCAATAGGCGTGCCGTGAGCCCTTTGTAAAACCCATCGCGGCCGTTTTCGGCAATCCGCGTCAGCGTGTCGGCCAGCGCGGGAAACCGGATTTTATCGCCGACCCGCCATCCGTCGGGTTTCAGCACAACGGGGGTGTGATCGTTCAGCGCCGCGAAATCCTTTTGATAGCGGTTGAACATTTTTGCGGCTTTGGGCGACAGCACAAACCCGCCACGCGCCAAGTCCACCGCCGGAGCCAACAGATCAGCCCACGCCATTGAGCCAAATTTTTCATGCGCGGCAGCCATGCCCGCCACGGCACCGGGCACGCCCACTGCCAAATGCCCGCGCAAGCTTGCGCCCTTAATCACATTGCCGTCCGCATCGAGATACATGTCCCGATGCGCGGCGAGGGGTGCTTTTTCACGAAAATCGAGCGCCCCATTCGCGCCATCAGCCAGCCGATAAACCATAAACCCGCCACCGCCAATATTGCCGGCCTGCTGATAGACAACGGCAAGCGCAAAATTTACCGCCACGGCGGCGTCGAAAGCATTGCCGCCGGCGGCCAGAACATCGCGGCCAATTTCGGACGCCAGCCCATGCGCACTCACCACCATAGCTGTGTCGCCATGCGTGTCGGGCGGCGCTAGACGCCAATGATAGCGCCAATGGTCAAGCTGGAGCGCGACAAAGGGGGCAAGCAGCACAAGCACCGTACCTAAAATAATCGCGATAGCCGTGCGCTGCGGATTTTCCATTTTTTCGATCCCCTTTTTGCGCCCGATCCTAGCAGTGTGCCTGCCGCACCGCAATATCACGACCGCAATCGCCAAATCTTATGAGTGACGCAAAATTGCATTTACGGGGATATTGCCATTGTCAGTGCGCGCTTCTATCCTAAATCAAGCAAAAGGGAGATGAACATGAGTGCAGCTATAGAACACACTGAACTGCCGGGACACGCAAAATATCGGCGTCTTTTCACCCCACTGCAAATCGGCTCAGTGACGGTAAAAAACCGCGCGATTATGGGGTCAATGCATACCGGCCTTGAAGAAAGCCCGGACGGGTTTGAGCGCATGGCGGCTTATTTTGCCGAGCGTGCCGCTGGCGGCGTGGGCATGATTATCACCGGCGGCATCGCGCCGAATGAAGAAGGCGGCATGGTGTTTCGTGATGAAAACGGTGACGCGGTTTTCGCCGCCTCGAAACTTTCCACCCAGGCTGAAGCCGACGGACACCGGCTGATTACCGACGCAGTTCACACCGCCGATCCGGATGTGAAGATCTGCATGCAAATCCTCCATATGGGCCCGCTTGCCATGAATGATCAGCTTGTTGCGCCCTCAGCGATCAAATCGCGGATCAGCAAATTTACGCCCAATGAACTGGACGCGGCAGGCATCGAGAAACAGATTAACGACCATGTAAATTGCGCGAAACTGGCGCAGAAAGCTGGCTATGACGGGGTCGAGATTATCGGCTCGGCGGGCTATCTGATTTCTACATTTCTTGTGGAAAAGACAAACCAGCGCACGGACGAATATGGCGGGTCGTATGAGAACCGCATGCGGTTTGCGCTCGAAGTGGTGCGCCGCTGTCGCGCTGAGGTTGGGGAAGATTTCATTATTATTTTTCGCATTGCCGGCATGGACATGCTGCAAGGCGGCATGAGCTGGGACGAGGTGGCGCTGCTGTCACGCGAACTGGAAAAAGCAGGTGCCTCGGTCATTTCCACCCATTTCACCTGGCACGAATCCGCTGTACCGACCATTGCGACCATGGTGCCGCGTGCCGCGTTCACATCCGTCACGGCGCGGGTACGCAAAGAGGTGTCGATTCCGGTGATCACCTCGAACCGGATCAACATGCCGCAAGTGGCCGAAGATGTGTTGGCGCAAGGTGATGCAGACCTTGTTTCGATGGCGCGACCCATGTTGGCCGATAGCGAATTCATGAACAAATCCGCCGAAGACCGGGCCGACGAAATCAACACCTGCATTGCGTGCAATCAGGCGTGTCTGGACCACACATTTTCGGGCAAAACCACCTCGTGTCTGGTTAATCCACGCGCCTGCCATGAAACACTTTTGAAATACGAGCCGACAGCAACCCCCAAGAAAATTGCCGTTGTCGGCGCCGGCCCGGCGGGTCTGGCATACGCAACGGTTGCTGCCGAGCGCGGGCATCATGTGAGCCTTTATGATGCAGCCGCAGAAATCGGCGGACAGTTCAATCTGGCGAAACTCGTGCCGGGCAAAGAGGAGTTTTACGAAACGCTGCGCTATTACAATCGCATGATCGAAAAACTCGGCATTGACCTGCATTTGAACACGCGGGTTGATACCGACATGCTGGCCGATGGCGGTTTCGACAATATCGTCATCGCCACAGGCATTTCACCGCGTGTGCCGGAGTTGGAAGGTATCGACCACCCGTCAGTCATCGGCTATGTCGACGCGCTGCGTGGCACCAAACCCGTGGGCCGCAAAGTTGCGATTATGGGCGCCGGTGGTATCGGCTTTGACGTCGCCGATTTCATTTCCCATGACGGCCCCTCAGGGGCGCAAGACATTGATGTTTTCGCGCGCGAGTGGGGGATTGATTTCAAAAACCACCCGCGCGGCGGGGTCACCGGCATTGAGCCACAGGTTGCCAGCGCGCCGCGCGAAATTTTCCTGATGCAACGCAAAGAAACAGCCGTCGGCAAGGGCCTCGGCAAAACAACGGGCTGGACGCATCGGCTGACTTTGTCGCGGCGCGGAGTCAAAATGATGAACGGCATTGATTATCTGAAAATCGACGATCGCGGCTTGCATTTCTTGCGCGACAACAAGCCCGATTATCTCGAGGTCGACACCATTATCATCTGCGCCGGTCAAGAGCCGTTACGCACTGTGTTTGATAAGGCCAAAGCGCGCGGTTTGCCCGTGGAACTCGTCGGCGGCGCGTTTGAAGCCGCCGAACTTGATGCCAAGGCCGCGATTTACCAGGCCAGCCACATGGCTGCGGCGGTATAGGTAAATTTGCCCCAGTCAGTTTCGGCTAGAGGTCGGCTAAGGGTCGGCTAGGGGTTAGTTGTTTCGATATTCAACTGTCCGGCAAGCCCGGCATCACGGTGCGGTGAAATTTCGGCATAGGCAGGCGACGTCATCATGTCGAGCATGGCTTTGCGATTGGGGTATTTGGCGATCCCGACTTGGTCCCAAAGCTCCTCAACCTCGCCCAGCATGAGGCGTTCAACGCCGCCCATAAACACAAGTTCACCGCCAAATTCGGTAATGAGTTTGGCGACGCCCACGCCGTAAAGCGCGTAGGCCTCCGACCCCGTCAAATCGGTTTCGCGTCCGTCGGAATATTCGGCTTTTTCTTTGAACTTCAGCAAATTGACCATATAAATTGCCTTGCCGTGGTCGTTTTCGGTAAAGCCCTTCATTTGCGCGTCATTCGGATAAACTGCATTTTCTACTTTCATCTCGGTCTCCTTGGCAGGGATGCGTTGGCGTATACTGGCATCAAACAGGCGATTTCAAAACTTGAAAATATGCGGAACTTGGGGTAACACTCG
>CAJXCG010000092.1 GCA_913051715.1 uncultured Rhodobiaceae bacterium | reverse complement strand
GAACAAGGCCGAGGCACTGCTGGCCTTGTCTTGATGATAAATGCGCGCGGGCGGCCGCTTGGGCATGGCGATGCCGCGGGGCTTGCGCTTTTGGGCAAGCTTGTAGACCCGCCACGCGCCCGGATGGTCGGCATAGTTTTTCAGCCAGTCGCGCAACTCTGTCCATTTGGCGCGATAGGCGGTGGGGTGCATGTAACGTTGAAACAAAACATGCCCCATTAATAGCGGGTCACTCACCTGCCGGATGAGGCGGTCGGCGCGGTTCCATTTGGCACTTTCTTGCAGCGCAAAAATTTCGCGGTAAAGCGCTGAATCCTCAGGCTTGTCCGGGCGCACATAATCGGGGCGGGGCAGGGGACGCAAACCCTGTCGGTCTTCCGGCGCCAGCGCAGATGGTTTAACTGGCCCCAAAAAGAGCGCGAGGGCGACACCCAAAAACAGCGCGCGCGTCATGAGGCGGCGTCCAGCTTTTGTTTCAAGGCGCATAAATCTGCCCAGACATCGGCTTTGGTTTCCGGCCGGCGCAATACATAGGCCGGGTGAAAAAACGGCAGCGCCGGAATGGTACGCCCGCCAATTTCAAGGGTTTGCCATTTACCGCGCAAACGCGTAATGCCGGTTTCGGTGTCGAGCAAGGTTTTGGCGGAGGTGCCGCCCACCAGCACAATAATCTCCGGCGCGGCCAGTTCAATCTGGCGCAGAATAAAGGGTTTGCAGATTTCCAATTCGTCAACCGAGGGCGCGCGATTGCCCGGCGGTCGCCACGCAATGACATTGGCAATATAAAGATTGCCGGTGCGCGACAGCCCGATGGTGCCCATCATGGCGTCGAGCAACTGCCCGCTGCGCCCGACAAAGGGTTTGCCCGTGCGGTCTTCATCTTGTCCCGGCGCCTCGCCCACAAGCATGACACGCGCCGTGCTGACGCCGTCCGAAAACACGGTGGATTTCGCGGTTTTTTTCAATCCACAGCCGTCGAAACTTTCTAGGGCAGCCGCCAGTTCGTCGAGCGTTTTGGCGTTTTGTGCCAGTGTTGCACTATCGATGGCGGCGCCGGTTTGGGTCGCGGAAGGGGTAACTTGCGCGGCAACAAATGCGGGTGTAACGGCTGAAGCGGGCGGTGCCAGAGGTGTCGCAGTTTCCTGCAAGCCCGGATGGGGCATGGGTTCGTGCGCAGCCGCCGCAGGTGCGACAGGTGCTGCGAAATGATTAACCGGCATGTCATCGAGCACGTCGGCGCAATCAGCGTCGATGTGAAACTTCAAAAGATCAATAATTTCTGGACGTTCAAGCTGCATGGTAGGATTGGTAAGACAGAAATATTCCTGAGTTTCAAATGCCTTAGAAGCGTCTCCGCTGTTATCGGAACCGCACAACAAAAGCGAATCACTTTCGCATTTCACAATAGCATGACATTGGGTCGCAGGGGCCACACATTGCAGTTTTGTATGCTGACACGTAAATTCACCATACTTTGGCGGGTGCGACGGTTTTGTGGTAAATTGCACCCGTATATTGAATATAAGAGGTTTGAGATGACTGAATTACCCGTCAACCAAGTCAATGCCCGACAGGGCTGGGCGCTGGCACCAGAAGAGCGCGAGGCCATGGAATATGACGTGGTGATTGTAGGGGCCGGCCCGGCAGGTTTGTCGGCGGCGATCCGCTTGAAGCAAATGGCTGAAGAAAGCGGCAAGGACGTCTCCGTATGCGTGCTTGAAAAAGGCTCTGAAGTGGGCGCGCATATTCTTTCCGGCGCGGTGATCGATCCGGTTGGCATTAACCGCCTGTTCCCTGATTGGAAAGAACGTGGCGCGCCGCTTGAGACGCCTGTAACGTCCGACCGCTTTTTGTTTTTGGGCCCTGCGGGTGCTCTGCCACTGCCGAATTTCATTTTGCCGCCCTTGATGAAAAACCACGGCAATTACATTGCCAGCCTTGGCAATGTTGCGCGTTGGTTGGCCGAGCAAGCTGAAAATATGGGCGTTGAGATTTATCCGGGTTTTGCTGCAGCTGAGTTGCTGTTTGACGAAAACGGTGCGGTACGCGGTGTCGCCACGGGCGATATGGGCGTGTCGAAAACCGGCGAGAAAAAAGATGGCTGGATGCCGGGCATGGAATTGCATGCAAAATACACATTTCTTGCCGAAGGCGTGCGCGGGTCGCTGTCAAAGGCCGCAATCGCGCAATACGACCTTGATGCCGATAGCGATTATCAGAAGTTCGGCATCGGCATTAAGGAATTGTGGCAGGTCGCGCCGGAAAACCACAAGCCCGGCCATGTCCAGCACACATTGGGCTGGCCGCTCGACAATGCGACGGGCGGCGGCTCGTGGCTCTATCATTTCGGCGATAATTTTGTCTCGATCGGGTTCGTGACGCATTTGAATTATCAAAACCCGCATTTGTCGCCTTATGACGAGTTTCAGCGCTTCAAAATGCACCCTGTGATCCGCCAGACGCTTGAGGGCGGCAAACGTATTTCTTACGGCGCGCGCGCGATTACCGAAGGCGGTTACCAGTCTGTGCCGAAATTGGCTTTTCCGGGCGGAGCGCTGATTGGCTGCTCGGCTGGTTTTGTGAACGTGCCGCGCATCAAAGGCAGCCACAATGCCATGGAAACCGGCATTATGGCCGCCGAAGCCGCGTTTGCGGCGCTCGCAGAGAACCGCGCCCATGACGCGCTGGATGCCTATCAGCAAGCCTATGATGACAGCCGCGTGGCAAAAGAGCTGAAAATGGTGCGCAATGTGAAACCCTTGCTGACGAAATTCGGCAATTTCCTCGGTACGGCGCTGGGCGGTGTTGAAATGTGGATGCGTACTCTGGGTATCGGTCTGCCGTTTACCCTGTCGCACGGCAAGCCGGATCATGCAGCCATGAAAAAGGCTGATGAGTGCCAGCCGATTGAGTATCCCAAGCCCGATGGCGAGGTGGCGTTCGACAAATTGTCATCGGTATTTTTATCGGCGACCAATCACGAAGAAGATCAGCCAGCGCATTTGACGCTTAAAAATGCGGCGGTGCCGGTGGATGTTAATTTGCCCGAATATGACGAGCCGGCGCAGCGCTATTGTCCGGCTGGTGTCTATGAGATTGTACGCGACGATGCGGGCGATAATCCGCGTCTGCAAATCAACGCACAAAATTGTGTGCATTGTAAAACATGCGATATCAAAGACCCGAGCCAAAATATTAACTGGGTTGTGCCGGAAGGTGCTGGCGGGCCGAACTATCCCAATATGTAGCTTTTCAGCCATTGCACCTGCGGGGTGTCCTGATAAACTCTTGACCGACAGGAGTTTTGATGAAGTTTAGGCACTATTTGTTGCTGGGTTTGGCCGGCGCGCTTGTCATTGGCGTTGGGCTGGGAACCTTTTTGGTCACGCGGGCGCCGCATTTTGCCCGCCCCCCCGGATTGGCCGGTGCCTATCTCGCGGCGCAATTTGCCATTGGCAGCAATGATTTGGTGCAAGCGGGTGACTATTTGGAACTGGCGCTGGAGACCGACCCGGATGATCCCGATTTGCTGCAAAAAGCCATGCGGACACGCCTGGTTGGTGGGCGCGTTCCCCAAGCAGTCGATATTGCGCGCGATCTCATCGCGCAGACACCGACAAACCAACAAGCGGGTCTTTTGCTGGCGATAAGCAGCTTTGAGGCCGGTCGGTATGCGCGCGCCGAACGCTATCTGGAAAAAATGCACAAAGGCCCGATGGCGCGGCTCTTGGAGCCGAATATTCGGTTGTGGATGGCTGTTGCCAGAGACAGCGATACGCAGATGCAGGCCACCATGTCGCAATTACGGCGCACCGCGGCGTTTACACCAATCAGCATGTTGCAGGTGGCGCGCGCGCTTGAGCTTTCCGGCGACATGGTCGGCGCTGACGAGGCTTATGAAACCGGCTTGCGCGCGGGCGGGTTCGGCTATTTCTTTTTCGTCAAAGCCTATGGCGCATATTTAGAACGCAAGGCCGACACCGCCGCAGCGCGAAAATTATATCAGGACTATCACAACACCCATCTCACCCATCCTTATATTGATGCAGCGCTGGCGCGCTTGGAAACCGACGCGCCCGCCCCGACTTTGTCGCGTGCGGTAAACACGCAAATGGCCTATGCGTTTTTTGCCGTGGCGGAAGTTATGGAGCGCGAAAACCGCCTCGAACTGGCGTTGGCCTACGCCCATCTGGCGCTGTTCTTGGAACCTGAGAGCGATATTGCCATGTTTCTGACGGCGGAGATATTTGGTCGTAATCAGCGTTGGACGGCAGCGCATGACCGCTTTGCGCTGATCGCACCCGAACAGACCATGTATCGCGCAGCCCAGATAAAGCGGGCGGAAATGCTCAATGAGGCCGAAGCCGTTGAGGAAGCGATTTCGGTGCTCTATGCGGTCATGACCGATGGCCCCCAGGACATTGAGGCGCTGGTGGCGCTGGGCGACATGCTGCGCTTTCGCCTCCGCTTTGAAGAAGCCGAACAGGCGTATGACAAGGCCATCGGGCTGATTGATCACGAGCGCGCAATCCACTGGCATTTGTATTTTGCCCGCGGCATCACGCGCGAACGCCAAGGCAACTGGATTATGGCAGAGGTTGATTTGCAAAAAGCCAGACAGCTGTCGGGAGACGAGCCGCATGTGCTGAATTATCTGGGCTATAGCTGGATCGATCAGGGCATTTATTTGCAAGAAGGTCTGGCGATTATCGAACTCGCCGTCCGCAAAGAACCGTCAAACGGCTTTTTCGTCGACAGTTTGGGCTGGGCGCATTACCGGCTGGGCGAGCACGATAAGGCGCTGGGATATCTCGAGCATGCCTCGCGGCTGGAGCCGACCGACCCGGTCATTACCGAGCATTTGGGCGATGTGCTTTGGCGTTTGGGGCGCGAGGTTGAGGCGCGCTATCAATGGCGCAAAGCCTTGGCTTTTGATCCGGTCGACGAAGACCGCGCGAAAATCGAAAATAAAATCATTATAGGGCTTGATGCCATGCCCGATCTTGCGCCGGAAAAATTGACGGGTGGCACGGAAATTTAAATGCCTGAAACGCTGACGATAACGGCGCCGGCAAAGGTCAATCTCAGCTTGCGCGTTACGGGTCGGCGCGAAGACGGTTACCATGCGCTTGAAAGTTTGGTGGCTTTCGCAAATTATGGCGACACGCTCAACCTCGGCAAAGCATCTGCGACCCTTTTGACCATTGAAGGGCCGGGTGTCGTGCCCGCAGATGAAACCAATCTTATCATCCGCGCCTTGCGGGCCTTGGAGACCCATGTCGGCAGGTCGCTCGGTACGGATATCAAGCTGCTCAAGAATTTACCCGTAGCCGGCGGTCTGGGGGGTGGTTCGGCGGATGCCGCCGCCTTATTGAACGGGGTCATTAAATTATTTGACCTCAATGTGTCCGACACCCAATGCGTGGCACTGGCGCGCGCTTTGGGTGCTGATGTGCCGGCCTGTCTGGCTTCCGGGCCTTGTTGGATGACCGGCACGGGCACGGATGTTGCGCGTTTGGACAGTTTGCCGGAGGCCGATATTGTTCTGGTCAATCCGCGTGTGGCGTTGCAAACAGCGCCGGTTTTTGCGGCCCTTGATTGCCGCCATACGCCGCCGACCAACCATAATCGCCAACCGGATTTAAGGAATTTTGAAGATTTATGCGATTTTGTGACCACGCAGGGCAATGATTTGGCGGCGCCCGCCATTGAGATGGTGCCGGAAATTTCTGCGTGCCTGCTCGCTCTGCTGGATAGCGGGGCGGCGTGTGTGGGGATGAGCGGCAGCGGGGCAAGCTGTTTTGGGCTGGCGCGTTCGGGGGCGGGGCAAAAAATCGCCGCGCAATACCGTGCACGGTGCGACGGCGATTGGTGCGTGGCTAGTCGCCTAATAGGCGCGGGCGATGCAG
>CAJXCG010000091.1 GCA_913051715.1 uncultured Rhodobiaceae bacterium | reverse complement strand
TCCCGTTCTGTTGTGCCATGTCGTGCCCCGCTCTGGCAACCAGCGTATCAGCCTCCAGCCGTTGCACGAACGCGGCACGCACACCGCGCCACTTAAACCGCATCGAGTTGACGACAATGTCATTATCAAGTTCTTTCAACATGTCGATAATCGGCGCCAGTTCAATCAAGGCTTGCGGGGACCGCGCAAAGGCATGTTCGGGCCGCGCGCGCGCCGCCCAGTCCGTGTGTTCCGCGCGGCTGGAAAAATCGCTCAGATAGGCGCGCAATTCGGCCTCCGGCAAATCGGCATCCGCCAGCACATCGACGGCATGGCTCATCACCCGCACCCCAAGCTGTTGCATGGCATCGGGCGCAAGCCCCGTGCGGGCACCGATAACCGCGACGCAATACAGCGCAAGGTCGTCCACGCAAACCAAAATAAGCCGCGAGCGCGCCGGACGCAGCATCTCGGTAAAAGTTTCATCCGTGAACAGGTTGAAATGTTGCAGCCCCGCGCGCGTACGCAAATAGCCATAAAGCGTGGTCTGGGCAATATGGGCAGATTGGGCAAAGCAAAAATCGGCCAGCGACGCAAAATCGTCAATCGGCGCGGGTTTGGCCCAAAATTTCAAGCTGTCGACCATTGCAGCAAAATATTTGCCAGCATTTTTGAGCATGGGTGCGCTTTCACATGATTTGCGATTGAACGGCATAAAAACCTTGATTAACATTATCACGATTATCGGCAATCGATAATGCTTTGAGGCGGGGGGGGTATTTTCGTCTCACAAAGAGGGAGTAATTTATGTCTGATCAACAAAGCCGTGCGGCAACGCACTGGCAACGCACGCGCAATTTGACCTTTGTCACTTTGGGCATCTGGTTTTTCTTCGCGTTTTTCATTCACTGGTTCGGTGCCGCATTGAACAGTGTTTCGTTTCTGGGCTTTCCGCTCGGGTTTTACATGGCAGCACAAGGTTCACCCATTGCTTTTGTTTTGCTGTTGTATTTCTCAACGCGGCGTCAGGAAAAAATTGACGATGAATGTGGTGTTGCCGAGTAGGGCCAAGTTAGGAGATCGACATGAACGGAAGTTTTATTGACAATCTGCCGCGCGTATATGGCCTGTATACGGGCGGCTTCATCGTATTTATCGGCTTTATGGCGGTGTTGGAACAAATGGGAGTGTCGGCCGATACGCTGGGCATTCTCTTTGTCGCCTTCACCATCGCCATTTATGCCGGCATTGGCTGGCTGTCGCGCACCATGCAGGTTGACGCTTATTACGTCGCCGGGCGCGAAGTGCCGGCTTTGTATAATGGCATGGCGACCGCCGCCGACTGGATGTCGGGCGCGTCATTCGTCGCCATGGCGGGGGGTGTATATTTCGGCGGATATGGCTATCTCGCCTTTATTGTGGGCTGGACGGGCGGCTATGTGCTGGTCAACTCGCTCTTGGCACCTTATTTACGCAAATTCGGCTGCTACACGGTGCCCGATTTCATCGGCACGCGCTATGGCGGCAATCTGGCCCGCCTGTTTGCGGTCATCGTGCTGGTGGTTGCATCGTTCACCTATGTGACCGCGCAGATTAACGCCACGGGCACCATCGCGGCACGGGCACTGCAAATCCCGTTCGAGCTGGGTGTCTGGTTCGGTCTGCTGGGTATTTTGCTATGTTCCATGTTGGGCGGCATGCGCGCCGTGACGTGGACACAAGTCGCGCAATATATTGTGCTGATTATCGCCTATCTGGTGCCGGTGTTCTGGATGTCCAATGTGCAAGGCTTTGGCCTTATCCCGCAATTTTCCTATGGCGGCGCGATTGAGCGCATTGGCGAATTGGAAGCCTTGCAGGGCGTCGGCACACTGACACCGACAGAAAGTTTTGCCGGTTTGCGGGCGCTGACAACCGCCCATGCCACGGCCCCGGACAGTGCCATGGCAAGCTGGAAATTTGTGACGCTGGTGCTGGTATTGATGGCGGGCACGGCCTCGCTGCCGCATATTCTCATGCGCTATTTCACAACGCCGTCAGTGCGCGAAGCGCGCCGCTCGGTCGTGTGGTCGCTGTTTTTCATCTTTCTGCTGTATTTCACGGCACCGGCCTTGGCGACCTTTACCAAGCTGCAAATTATGGATCCCAATTTGGCGACGGGCATTATCGGCAAATCAATCGCCGAGGTGCAAGCGCTGGACTGGATTCAGAAATGGAGCAATGTCGGCTTCTTGGCGATTTCCGACAGTAATGGCGACGGGCTGCTACAGATCAATGAGTTCTTCATGCGCGGCGATATTGTTGTGCTGGCAACCCCGGAAATTGCCGGACTGCCTTATGTGATCTCGGGTCTGGTGGCAGCCGGTGGCATGGCGGCAGCCATGTCGACGGCGGACGGGCTGCTGCTCGCCATCGCCAATGCCTTGTCGCATGATCTGTATTACAAGATCATTGACCCGAATGCCGACACACGCACACGTCTCATCGTTGCGCGTATTCTGCTTATCGTCATCGGTGCCGGCGGCGCGCTGGTTGCCAGCCTCAAGCTGTCGAGCATTTTGGGCGCGGTGGCTTGGGCGTTCAGCTTTGCGTGTTCCGGCCTGTTCTTTCCGCTGGTTCTGGGTGTCTGGTGGAAACGGGCCAACCGTCAGGGCGCGGTCGCCGGTATGGGGCTGGGTTTCCTTGCCGGATCGATTTACCTCTATCAGGTGCGCTTTGCGGGCATGGAGCCGTGGCTCGGCATTGACCATTTGCGCTTTGGCATAATCGGCATGGCCGTCAGCCTGGTTGCCATGGTGGTTGTGTCCTTGCTCACAGAAGAGCCGGACGCCGAAACCCAAGCCATGGTTGATGAAATTCGTGTGCCGGGCGGGGCGACCGTTCTGGGACAAGAACATTAATCCAGCCTAAAAATCAGACGGGTGGGGCTTTCGCGCCACCCGTCTTTTTTGCGCGCGGCAAGCAAGGGAGCAAACAGGCATGGCACAGGCTTTTCCTCTTTGGGTCATCATCATTGATTACGCCCTCGGCGTGGTGATGTGGACATTGATCGGGCGCACCGCCATGAACATGTTCCAGCCGGAAAATTCCGATTTCTTTTTTATGAAGGCTTTTGTGAAACTTACCGACCCGCTCATTCGGCTTTGGAAACCCCTCACCCCGCAATTTTTATTGCCGCCGCTTGTGCCGCTTTACGTGGCGTGGTTTTTCTATCTGGCGCGATTTTATGTCATGCCCTATCTGTTGGGCTATTCGGTGATGGGCATGTTGTCCTTTCCGCTTGAAGGCGAGATCGCCGCCGGCATTTATGCGATTTTCAACCGCTAACGAAAAACGGCCGCCCCGTAGGGCAGCCGTTTTGTAATCGCGTTTGGCTTTTGGCCTAGAAAATGACCAGCGCTTCGCGGATGGTCAGAACCAGCAACGCAACCCATGACAGCATGAAAACGCTGAAACGCAGCATGACCACATTGAGCGTGCTTTGAATGAGCGAGTGAACTACGCGCAAAATCACAAATGTCCATGCGCAGGTGACCGCGGTTTGGTCGCCATGCCCCAGTACGGCAATCGTTATCGCAACGGCATAAAACAGGGTCGGCTGTTCGAACAAATGGTTGTAATTATCCGCGATCCGCGCGACTTCCGACGGCAACTCCATGGTTTTTGGGTGCGCCGCATCCTGCGGATCAATACCGGCTTTGTTCATCGCCGGAATACGCGTGGCATACATCCAAATCATCATAACCCCGGACCATAATCCCAAGGCAATAACAGGCTGTAAAATAGCAGTAGGTTCCATTTTTCCCTCCCCCCAGCTGATAAATTAAACGCTCAAACCTTGCCCTGTTTTGCTACCATGAAGCAATAGAAAAGCACGGGACGACACGGCCGTGGCGGGGGAAAAATGAGCGATATCATTGTTTACACAGCACGCAAAATTCACACGATGGAGCCCAGTCAACCAACGGGCCAAGCCATCGCCATACGCGACGGCACCATTCTCGAGGTCGGCACGCTGGAAAGCCTGAAACCATGGCTCGCGCGTTATCCGCACATAATCGACACGCGGTTTGAAGATAAAATTATTTTGCCCGGCTTCATCGACCCGCATTTGCACCCCAGCATGGCGTCGGTGATTTTGCCCATGCAATTCATCACCGCGCTGGAATGGAAACTGCCTTGGGGCACCTCGCCCGCGGTGACCTCGCGCGCGGCCTATCTCGACGCTTTGGCGGCCCATGCGGGCGCGCCGGATGAAAAACCGTTTTTCACATGGGGCTATCACCGCGACTGGCACGGCAATATTACCCGCCCCGATATTGATGCGATATGCCCCGACAGGCCGGTCATTGTTTGGCATCGGTCTTTTCACGAAGTCATTATGAATTCGGCAGCGCTGGCGCATTTCAATTTGGAAACAGAGGCCATTGACGCGCATCCGCAAATTGATCTCGCGGCGGGCAATTTTTTCGAAACCGGTTTGCGGCTTGCGATTGCCGCGCTCAACCCGGTTTTGATGTCGCCCGGGCATTTCGGGCTGGGCATGGCGCGCCTCAAACAGGTGTCGCATTTTGGCGGTCACACGCTGGTCGGCGATATGGGCATTGGCATTTTCAATTTTGACATGGAGTGGCAGGCGGCATGCGCCAGCCTCGATGTGGCCGACACACCGTTTCGCGTGCATTACACGCCCAATATTTTGGCGCTGACACAAACCGGCGATTTTGAGGAAACGCGCAAATTTGTCGAGACGCTGCCGGATTTGAATACCGACCGACTATTTTTCACCGATCACGTCAAACTGTTTACCGATGGCGCATTTTTCTCGCAGTTGATGATGGTGGACGAACCCGGATATCTAGACGGCCATGAAGGTGAATGGCTGATGGTGCCGGAAAATTTCGAGGCCGCCGCACGGCTGTTTTGGCATGCGGGCTACAAAATCCACGTGCATTGCACGGGCGATTTGGGACTTGAACTGGCGTTGGATGTTTTGGAAAAACTGCAATTCGAAAAGCCGCGCGTCAACCATCGCTTTACCATCGAACATTTGGGACTTTCCAAGCCCGAGCAAATTCGGCGAATGAAAGATCTGGGTGCGTTGGCCTCGGTCAATATTTATTACCTGCACGAATTGAGTGATATTTATGCGCGCGAAGCGCTGGGCACGGCGCGGGCGCACACCATGGCGCGCGCCGGCTCGCTGGCGCGCCACGGCATCGCTTTCGCGTTACATTCGGACTACACCATGGCGCCCGCCCAGCCATTGAACTCGGCATGGGTGGCGGTCAATCGCAAAAATGTGGCCGGCGATGTGGTCGGCGCTGAGGAGCGCGTCAGTGTCGAGCGGGCCTTGCGCGCCATCACCATCGACGCGGCCTATATATTGGGGCTGGAACATGAGGTGGGTACGCTGCAACCGGGCAAACGCGCCGACTTCACCGTGTTGGCAGACGACCCCTATGCGGTGTCGCCCGAGGCGTTACGTGATATAAAAATATGGGGCACGGTTTTCGGCGGCGTACCCGCCCCCTTGGAGGAATAAAAAAAATGCATATTCCGCTCGCTATTCTTGGTGGTTATTTGGGGGCTGGCAAAACCACGCTCGTCAACCGCTTACTGCGTGAGCCGCACGGCAAACGCATGACAGTTCTCGTCAATGACCTCGGCAAGGTCAATATTGATGCCGGGCTGATCGAATCGCATGACGGCACCACACTAACCCTGACCAATGGCTGCGCGTGTTGCCAGATGCAAGAAGACCTGACGAGCCAGTTAATGATGCTTGTCGCCGACAACCAACCGCCCGACGCTGTGGTGATCGAAGCCAGCGGTGCCGGAGAACCGGCGCGCCTAGCGCTGGCCGGTGCCGGCATTACGGGTCTGCATCTGACCGGAGTTTTTGTGGTGGCTGACAGCCTCCCCCTGCCGCAAAAGCGCCATGACAAATTTGTCGGCAAACTCATCCGGCGCCAGC
>CAJXCG010000090.1 GCA_913051715.1 uncultured Rhodobiaceae bacterium | reverse complement strand
TGGCCGGTCGAAACGCGGCGTCCGTTTACCGTTTCGCCGGCGATGGGACCAGCATGGGCCATGATTTCCAGCGGGTCTTCGAATTGCCAGCTACCCGGCGCGCCGCGGCGTGTCCCCAGCGACCACGTCGGTCGGTGGCCCGTGGTTGCGCCCATGCGGTATTTTTCGACATCTTCGGCGCTCATGCCCTCGAAGAAATCATAGCTCATATTATATTGCCCGATATGTTCGCGGCAAAAATGGCGCCGCCCGGCGACACGCGGGCCCGCGGGCGCGGGGTGGGGTGCCGCGGCGTCGCAATCCGGCCAGTCGCAACGCGGCGTGTGGTCAGCCACGGTTTCGCGGCGGCGTTCGGCCCGAATCATATCGAAATATTTGGACTTCAAATTCATCATTACAGTTTGCCAGCGCGGGCCGTCAAAAGCCAGCGCAACGAGTGACGCAAGGCAGGTGTGTTCCAAGACAGTTCTGATATAATGCGGAAGTCGGAAAACACAAATTTATCAGAAACGGAAACAGCTATGGGGCAGGTCGCCAGCCGGATCGAAGAAAAACTAAAGGCCGCTTTGTCACCAGCGCATGTTGAGGTCAGTGACGAATCGCATCTGCACGCTGGCCATGTCGGCGCGCGCCCCGAGGGTGAAACGCATTTTCGGGTTGTCGTTGTGGCGGCAAGTTTTGAGGGTGTGTCGCGGCTTGAGCGCCAGCGCCGCGTGATGGATGTTTTGTCCGATGAATTGAGCGGGCCCGTGCATGCGCTGGCTATTCGCGCGCGCGCACCCAGCGAGGAGCAAGCCTAGTGCGGCGTATCGGGGTCGGCGATTTGGCTTATTTGGATTTGTAAAATCTGATTTCGCAAACGGCTCAAAATATGAAAGCGCAGCCCGTGAAAAACAAAGGTCTGCCCCTCTTCGGGGATGGCGCGGGCTTCGTGAATAATCAATCCGGCAATGCTTGTGGCTTCGGTGTCCGGCAGCGCCCAGCCCATTTCGCGGTTGAGGTCACGAATGCTGAGCGTGCCCGTCACATCGAGCGATCCGTCACTTAGCCGCCGGATCGGGCGGTCGGGCTCGTCATGCTCATCGTCAATATGACCGACGATTTCTTCCAAAATATCTTCCATGGTGACCAAGCCCATCAGCGCGCCATATTCATCCACCACCAGCGCAAAATGGGCTTTGCGCGTGCGGAAGGCATTGAGCTGTTCGATCAGCAAAGTGGTTTCGGGCACAAACCATGGCGGGGTCGCAAGCTGGCGAATATCCAGCGTTTCGATGCCGCCGGTACTGGCAGCCAGGGCGCGCAGCAGGTCTTTGGCGTGCAACACGCCAATAATGTTTTCCGGCTCACCTGCCCACAGGGGAATGCGTGTGTAAGGGCTGTCCAAAGCCTGTTTGACGATCTCGGCCGGGGTCAGCTCTGCGTCGATCATCAGCATCGACTTGCGGTGCACCATCACCTCGTCGACATGGGTGTCGCCCAGATCAAGAATACCACCCAGCATGTCGCGGTCGCGCTTACGCACGCCGCCTTCTTTATGGTGCAAATCAATCGCGCCGCGCAGTTCTTCATGCGCGGGCAACAAGCTGCCGGCACTGGCACCGGTAAAACCGGCGGCGCGCAAAATTGTGCGGGAGATAAATTGCAACAGCTTGGTAAAGGGCGCGAGGGTGCTGACCAGAATACGCAAAAGTCCGGCGGCGCGCAGCGCCGTCTGGTCGGGTGTTTGGATGGCGTAGGTTTTGGGCAGTACCTCGGCAAATACGACCACCAGCACCGTCATCGCCAAGGTTGCATAAACCACCCCGGCTTCGCCAAACAGGCGCAAGAAAACACTGGTCGCCAGCACCGAAGCCAAAATATTGACCAGATTATTGCCCAACAAAATCGCGCTGAGGAGGCGTTCATGCTGGTCAAGCAGATACGCCACCCAGCCGGCGCGGCGCGATCCTTCTTGTTGCATGCGCAGCATGCGGGCGCGGCTGGTCGCTGTCAGCGCTGTCTCCGAGCCAGACAAAAACGCCGACAGTACCAGCAAGATAACGATAAATCCGGCGGTCAGCCACAACCCCATTTCGGTCTGGCTCATTGACGTTGCCCTTCCCGTGAAACTTCGGTGGTTTCCAGCGCACCCTGCGCGATGAGAAAGGCGCGCAAATCAGCAGGGCTTACCGTGTCGGTCAAAAAACTTTTGCCCAGCCCCTCGACTAGCACGAAGCGCATTTTCCCCGATTTCACCTTTTTGTCCTGCGCCATCGCGCCGACCAGCGCATCGGCGGCAAAATTGCCATTGCCGATCCGCGTCATGGTGACAGGCAAAGCCGCCGCCTCCAGCAGAGCCTTGAGACGCGCGGCGTCCTCCGGCGCGCAATGGCCGCGGGCTACGGAAAGGTCAAACGCCAAAACCATGCCGAGCGCCACCGCCTCGCCGTGCAACAGCGTGTTGGAATACCCCGTCAGGGCCTCAAAAGCATGTCCGAATGTATGTCCCAGATTGAGCAGCGCGCGCTCGCCGCTTTCGCGCTCGTCGCGGGCCACAATGCCGGCCTTTGAACGGCAGCTTTCGGCTATGGCATAGGTTTGCGCGGCGGCATCACCCGCCAGCACATCGCCGCCGTTTGCTTCCAACCAATCGAAAAAGGCGGCATTGCCCAGCGCGCCATATTTCACGATTTCGGCATATCCGGCGCGCAGCTCACGCGCGGGCAATGTGTTCAGCACTTGCGTGTCGACGAGCACCAGCTCGGGTTGAAAAAATGCTCCGATGAGGTTTTTGCCCTGCGCGGCGTTAATCGCCGTTTTGCCGCCAATGCTGCTGTCAACCTGCGCCAACAGGGTGGTCGGTATTTGGATGAAGCGAAGACCGCGGCGCACAATGGCGGCGGCAAATCCCGTCAGATCGCCGATCACACCACCGCCTAAGGCAATGACGCAGTCATCGCGTTCAATTTTTTCGTCAAGCAACCAACCGCAAAGCTGCTCGAGCCGTCCGAATGACTTGCTGTTCTCACCGGCCGGAATAATGCTGGTGGTCGAGGCAATGCCGGCATGCGTCAGCGCCGCTTGCAAGGTCTGTAAATGATGTTTGGCGACATGACTATCGGTCACAATGGCCACGCGGTCGCGCTTCAAATGCGGCGCAATATGCGCGCCCGCCAGCGCCAACAGATCGGCACCGATTTCGATGTCATAGCTGCGCGCGTCAAGCGCGACCCGAACGCTTTGCTGCGTCTCGTCATTGGGTTTTTGGTTCATAGATTGTGCTTACGCGAAAGCGGCGGTCTTTGTCTAGGTGTCTTTGTTTAGGTGTCTTTGTTTAAGGGAGGAAAGGTTCAAGCGGTGGAGGGGTTTTGGTGTAAATGGGCGTGCAACAACTCAACCAGCCGATTAATGGCACCGTCATGGGATTTGTGGCTGATGTCAGCGCGAATATCAGCTTCGCCATAATGCGGCGCGCGCGCATGCATCAGCGATGTTATTTTTTCATGCACATTGGTGTTTGCCAGAAGCGGGCGCTTGCCGGGCTTGCGTTTGACGCGCTCGACAAGCTCGTCAATCGGCACATCCAGCCAAATTGATATGGCTCTGTTCAAGACGTCGGCGCGTGTGCTGGCATCGCCAAATGCTCCGCCGCCCAAGGCCAAAACTCGGGGCTCGGCGTTTAAAAGCCGGGCAATCACGCGGCGTTCGCCGTCGCGGAAAGCGGCCTCGCCATGGGTTTCAAATATCTCGGCAATGCTCATGCCGGCGGCAGCCTCGATTTCCGTATCGGCATCAACAAAATCCAGTCCGAGGCGGTCGGCCAAACGACTGCCGAGACTGGATTTGCCCGCCCCCATCATGCCCACCAGCACAATCGGCTTTGGAATGTGGATTTTCTGCATAGACTTGAGTATCCCCATCATGGCCTTAGCAAACATGTAACGGCTATGCGGGTTTGCGTCCACTATTGTCATAATATTTGTCGCATGTGCCCCGTTTCTGCCGTATTGATGTAATATAGAAAAACCACAATATAGACGGAGGTAAGCATGCAGTTGAACTGGCCGGTCATTGCCACCATCGGGCTTGTTTTGCTTGGCGGCGGCGTAATTTTTCTTGCCCAAGCCGTAGAACCAACCCGCGAGACAGCGGTTGAGGTGCTCGACAGTGAACGGTTTGCGCGCTAGCTGTTTTTTTGCGTTTTTTGCGTTGCTGACACCGCTTTCGGCGGAGCCTGTCGCTATGCGTGCCCCGTTGAGCATTATTCCCGAAGCCGCGCGCGCGCAGTTCGGCATGGCACCGCAAAACCCGGTCGCTGGCGATGTTAAGCTGGCCCCGCGTGCAGCGGCGCGGCAAATGAACCGCGCGGTTCGCGCCGTCGCGTCGGTGCCGGGCTCGCAATCCGATATTGTTCAAATCGGCCAGCTTGGTGCCTTGCAAGATGCGCCTGTGGGTCTTGAGCCCGGTCTTGGGCCCGATGTTTGGTCGGGCGCGCGCCTGACTTATGTTGTCGGGCAAATTGGTCGCCTGCCGGAAAAGTTTCAGCTACAAACCCTGCGCGCGCTGGAATTGCGGCTGCATCGCGGTCAGGCCGCCGCGCCGGCCGGGACGATAGAGGGCATGAGTTGGTTCGGCGCGCGCCTCAATCGGTTTTTGTCGCTGGGCGATACGACCTCGGTGCTCGCTCTGGCGCAGCTGACCGGTGCTGCTGATATTGACGCCTATGTCGCCGCTGCCGTCGTCGATGCGTATCTGGCGCGGCGCGACGATGAAAAAGCGTGCGCGCATCCTCTGCCGAACAAAAAAATGCGCGGCTTTCGCACCACGAAACCCTATTTTCTGCGGCTACAGATTTTCTGCCAGATGCGGGCCGGGCAGGTTGAAAAAGTCGCGCTGGCGGTTGAACTGAATGAAAAATCGCTCGACGCGCATAAATGGTTTGCCGATCTGGCCTATCGTTTGTCGGTTGGCACCACGCTGGCAGATCTGCCACCGCCGCCCGCCAGGGTGGATTATCTCGATCTTGCGCTGGCGCGGTTTGGCAGTGTTGCAATCCCGGCGGGTGTCAGTGTGCTGCCGCGCGCGATTGTGCCGGCCATGGCGGCAGATACGCGCCAGCCTGCACAGCTGCAACTGGCCGCAGCGCTTCAGTCAATTTCTGACGGGCTGCTGCCAGCCGCAAAATTTTCCGAAATCGCCTTGCAAGCAGACGGGCAGACCCTTGCCCCCGCAGCGCTGCCAGCCCCCAATGGCGTGCAGGCGGATTATGTCGATCTGGCATTTTTTGTTCGGTTTCTAGATATGGCACCGCCCGGTGAAAAACCGCGCCTGTTGCACATGGCGTTGCGCCAGGCCGAGGCCGCGGGGTATTGGGCGGCGGCGGTGCAAATTCTGGCTAACCATTTGCAGACCGTCGCCTTTGCCGGCCACGCCATGACACCGGATCTGGTGGCTTTGGAAGTCGACCAACTGCGCGCCGTGACTTTGGGGCTGATATATTTGAAGGATTTTATCGCTGCTGAAAACCTGCTCGCGCATCACCCTCCACAGCCGGAACTAGCCGCATTTGCGGCCTTTGCCGGCAATATTGACGAGGCCGTGATCGCCGCCATACCTTTGCGCGCGGCGCTGGCGCCACCCGCTTTGACGCAGACCCCGCAAGCTGACACGACCCCCTCGACGCTCACGCCGCGTGCCGATTTGACGGCGGCGCTGCCCACAGCCAGCCCCGCCTTGCCCCGCATAGCAAACATGGGCGGATTTGACTGGGCTGGTTTTCAGCAGCGCTATGCGGCGGCCACGCCAGCCGCGCGCGCTTACCTGGCCCAGCAGGTCGGTGTCTGGCAGGTGTTTGACCCGGATACGCGCCGCGCCTCGCTGCCGCCAGCCTTTGCCGCCGAACTTGGGCTGGATGGCGCAACCCCACGCCAGCAGCGTTATGCCAAGCTGGCAAATAACGGCTGGATTGGCGATTTGGTTCTGGCGTTGGTTGCCGATTTTGCCGAAATGCCGCCGG
>CAJXCG010000089.1 GCA_913051715.1 uncultured Rhodobiaceae bacterium | reverse complement strand
CGCCGCTTGCGGCTGGCATTCAGCACTTTCGGATTTTCTTTTTCAGCCGGCGTCATGGACGAAACAATGGCGGCCTGACGCGCCAGCTGGCGGTCATCCATGCCCATATTGGCAAGCTGTCCGGCGGCCTGTTTTTTCAGCTTGCCCATGCCCGGCAACATGCCCAGCACACCCGACATACCGCCCATGCGCTGCATTTGGTGTAATTGCTCAGCCATATCCTCAAGCGTGAACAACCCTTTTTTCATGCGCGCGGCAATTTTTTCCGCCTTTTCCGCATCCATGGTCGCGGCGGCTTTTTCGACCAGCCCGACAACGTCGCCCATGCCCAAAATGCGGTTGGCAAGCCGCGCAGGGTCAAAAACTTCCAGCGCGTCTATGGCTTCGCCGACCCCCAAATATTTAATGGCAACGCCGGTTTCGTGGCGCATGGACAGCGCCGCCCCGCCGCGCCCGTCGCCATCGGCGCGTGTCAACATAATGCCTGTGAGCGTTACGCGGGCGGCAAACTGCGCGGCAATGCGAACCGCTTCTTGGCCGGTCAGACTGTCGGCCACGAGCATGGTCTCGTTCGGATTGGCGGCTTTTTCGATCGCTGCCATTTCGCTCATCAACGCTTCGTCTGCATTGGTGCGCCCTGCCGTGTCGAGCATAACCACGTCAAACCCGCCCAGCTTACCGGCTTGCATGGCGCGCTTGGCGATATCCACCGCCCCCTGCCCATCTATAATGGGCAGGGTTTCGACATCGATCTGGCGACCCAAAACGGCGAGCTGTTCCATCGCCGCCGGACGCTGCGTGTCGAGCGAGGCCATCAGCACTTTGCGTTTGTCTTCTTCTTTGAGGCGCCGCGCGAGCTTGGCGGTGCTGGTGGTTTTACCCGAGCCTTGCAGGCCGACCATCATAATGGCGACCGGCGGCACCGCATCCAGCGCCAAAGGCGCGGCGGTCCCCAGCATGTCGATCAATTCGTCATTAACGACTTTGACGACCTGCTGGCCGGGCGTTACGGATTTCAACACTTCCGTGCCAATGGCGCGCGGGCGCACATTGTCGATAAAGGCGCGCACGACAGGCAGCGCAACATCGGCGTCCAGAAGCGCTTTTCGAATATCACCCAGCGCGGTTTCCACATCGCGCTCGGACAGCGCGCCGCGGCCGCGCAAGCGGTCGAAAACAGAACCTAAATTTTCCGTCAATGCATCAAACATTGCGCGGTTTCTCCAATGGCTTTCGAGGGATAGGCCGGAACCTGACCTGCCCGAAAGCAGTTTTACACCCGCGGGCAAATCCTTGCTGACGGGTGGCGATCTTGCCTGTCGCGGCCAAGACCAGAACTAGCTGTGGCTTCGTTGATGAAGTGGGCGCAAAATAGGGCTAGGCTTGGGCAAAGTCAAGCCGCGCCAAACCGCCGGACGGGTCGCGCGGTGAAAGCTGGTGTTCGCAGGCGGGAAGGATTATATAAGCACGCATGAGCGAGAAACGCACCATCGCCTTCACCAAAATGAACGGCCTCGGCAATGATTTTGTGGTGATCGACGCGCGCCGTGAACCTTCGGCGCTGGGCAGCGATGACGTGCGCGTGCTGGCCGCGCGCGACAACCCACATACCAAAGGGTGCGACCAGCTTCTTGTTTTGCGCCCAGCCCGCAATACGGGCGATGTGTTCATGCAGATCTTCAACGCCGATGGCAGCGAGGTCGAGGCTTGCGGCAATGGTGCACGCGCCGTGGCCGCATTTATGGCGACGCAGGGCGCGTGCGCGGGTGTGATCGAAACGCTCGGCGGAGAGTTAAGATGCAATGTGCCCGCAAGCCCGCAGGCGGGGTTCATCCATCATCCCGTCGTCACTATGCCGCCGCCGCGCGTCGCATGGGACGAAATTCCCTTGGCCGAAGAAATGCCGGACACAAGCCAAGTCGAACTGCACCGCGATCTGCCGCCGGCTTTCTTGGTCAATGTGGGCAACCCGCATGCGGTTATTTTCGTCGAAGCCGGCACGGCGGGCCTTGCCGCGCAATATGGCTTTCAACTCGAGCGCCATCGTCTTTTGCCCGAAGGGGCAAATATTAATTTCGCGGCGTGCAAGGGCGACAATGTCATTGAGTTGGACACGTGGGAGCGCGGTGCCGGGCTGACACAAGCCTGCGGCACCGGCGCGTGCGCCACGGCCGTGGCGGCCTTTCATCTGGGCAAGTTTGAAAACCACAATAATGAATTTCGTATCGAGCCTCCCTGCGCGCGGTCGCAAGCCGCCATTGACGGGCAGCGTCAATCCGGCCTTAAGCAGGATGATTTGTTCGAGATATTGGTGAATTACAATGGCACCGACCTGACCCAGCAAGGCCCCGTGGCATTTGAATTTGAGGGCGAGGCGGTTTTATGAGCGTCAAGGTTGAAAATTTCGGCTGCCGCCTGAACGCGCTTGAAGGCGATGTAACACATGCCGCCGCCGAGGCGGCCGGGCTGGACAAAACAATTATCATCAATGGCTGCGCTGTAACCGGTGAAGCCTTGCGCCAAGCGCGCCAGGCAGCACGGCGCGCCAAACGCCACGCACCCGACCATGAAATTATCGTGACGGGCTGCGCCGCGCAGACAGACGGGCCGACATTCGCCGACATGCCGGAGGTAACCCGCGTGCTGGGCAATGAGGAAAAACTCGACCCCACCGCCTATGCTTCAGACAGTCCATTAGACGTGGGCGACATTATGGCCCGCACGCGCGCCACCCCGCTGCCCGCAACGCCACAACCCTCGCGCGCGCGCGCCTTTGTGCAGGTTCAAACCGGATGCGACCATCGGTGTACCTTTTGCATCATTCCCTTCGGGCGCGGCAATGCGCGCTCGGTGCCCGTTGACGCGGTGGTCGCCCAAGCCCGCGATCTTGTGGCGCACGGGCACCGCGAGATTGTGCTCACGGGCGTCGATGTTACAAGCTATGGCCCCGATATTGGCGAGACCGGTTTGGGTGGGCTGGTGCGCGCCATCCTCGACCAAGTACCCGATCTGCCGCGCTTGCGGCTGTCTTCAATCGATGCTGTGGAAATAGATCCGGCCTTGCTCGACATGGCGATCCACGAAGAGCGTTTGATGCCGCATTTGCATTTATCTTTGCAAGCCGGCGACAATATGATTTTGAAACGCATGAAGCGCCGCCATACGCGCGAGCAGGCGGTATCATTCTGCGAAAAGCTGAAAGCGCAACGCCCCGATATCGCTTTCGGGGCCGACCTTATAGCCGGCTTTCCAACCGAGACGCCGGAGATGTTTGCAAACTCGCTGGCGCTCGTCGCCGATTGCGATATTGCCTGGCTGCATGTTTTTCCGTTTTCCCCACGCCCCGGAACACCGGCCGCGCGCATGCCGCAACTGGCGGGCGACATTATCAAGGAGCGCGCCGCAGCTTTACGCGAAGCGGGCGCACGACAACGCGAAAAAACTCTGGCCGCGCGGGTCGGCACGCACCAATCCGTGCTTGTCGAAAAGCCGGGCGAAGGCCGCACGCCGTGTTTTGCCCGCGTCGAATTTCAAGCCAATCAAACGGGGCGCGATGCGCCCAAATCGGGCGACATTGTTACGCTACGCATCACCGACCATGACGGTGAACGCTTGCTGGGCGAGATGGCTTTGGGGGAGCGCGCGTGAGCGGCCTGTTCGCTCGTTTGCGCGCCGGCTTGAGCCGTTCCAGCAAGGCGCTGGGCGACGGTCTCGGCGGATTGTTGGGCGGAAGCAGACTTTCCGCCGAGCAATTAGACGCGCTGGAAGACCTGCTGATTATGGCCGACCTTGGGGTCGCAGCGGCCGGAGAAATCGTCGCCGCCTTGCGCCAACGCACAGATCTAAAAGACTTGGACGAGCAGCAATTACGCGCAGCCCTCGCCACGGAAATCGCGGCATTGCTGGCACCGAGCCAATGCGCGCTTGACCTGCCCGATGCCGACACACCCCGCGTGATTGTCATGGCGGGCGTCAATGGCGCGGGCAAAACCACCACCATCGGCAAGCTCGCCAAGCGCTTTCAGGCCGAGGGCAAATCGGTCATGCTCGCGGCCTGCGACACATTCCGTGCCGCAGCCGGCGCACAGCTTGAAGTGTGGGGCGAACGCGCAGGCGTGCCTGTGGTCAGCGCGGCGCCGGGCGCCGATGCGGCCGGGCTGGCCTTTAGCGCGCTCGAACAGGCCATCGCGCAAAAAATTGACATCTTGATTGTCGACACGGCCGGGCGTCTGCAATCAAATGCCGCGCTCATGGATGAATTGGGCAAAATCATCCGCGTGCTGGGCAAGCTGGATGCAAACGCCCCGCACGCCACGCTTCTGGTGCTCGATGCCACCACCGGCCAAAACGCGCTGGTTCAGGCCCAGGCATTTTTGGAAACCGCGCACATAACCGGCCTTATCATGACCAAGCTGGACGGCACGGCGCGCGGCGGATGCTTGGTTTCTGTGGCGACCAAATTAAACCTGCCGGTTCACTTTATCGGGGTTGGCGAACAAGGCGATGATTTGCAGGAATTTTCAGCCGATGATTTTTCACGCGCCTTGACCGGGGCCGACCTATCGGCCAGCGCTGGCGACACAGAAGGGAAAGGCGATGCGTAAAACGATTGAAGAATTTGGCCCATTGCTGGTGTTTTTCGTGCTGAATGCGCGCGGTGCACAATGGTTGTCATTGCCCGAAACCCAAAGCCTGTTTGTCGCCACGGGCGGGTTCATGGTTGCGCTTGGGGTGGCGTTGGCATCAACCTATCTGCGCGGTGAACGACCCAATAACATGACGCTGGCTTCGGCCGGTTTTGTCTTTGTTTTCGGGTCAATTACATTGTTTTTGCAGGACGAGACTTTCATCAAAATCAAACCGACACTGGTCTATGTCCTGTTTGCCGGCATTTTGACTTTCGGACTTGTGCGCGGGCGTTCCTATCTGCAAGTGCTGATGGGCGATATGCTGCCGCTCAGCACACAAGGCTGGATGATTTTGACGCGACGCTGGACGAGCTTTTTCATCTTTCTGGCGGTTTTGAACGAAGCCGTCTGGCGCACCCAAACGACCGACCTCTGGGTCAGTTTCAAAGTGTTTGGGATTTTGCCCCTGACCATCGGCTTTATGCTTTTGCAAATGCCTCTGCTGCGTAAGCATTTACCAGAAGATTTCGGTCAGGACACCAATCAAGACACGCCCAAAGACGGCTAGTTTTTCCAAAACCCGTCGCGAAGTTCGATATCCGCGCCGTGCGGGTGGCACGGCCCGATAAACACCTCATCGCCCTCCGGCCCGTTTTCGCCTGTCCACAGCCGATAGGAGAGATGCGAAAATGACTGGATATGGTCGTGATCCATTTTCAGCCAAGCCAGCGGCGTGTCGGGCGTTACGGTTTCACCGGCCTGGGCAAAGCTCGACTCGATGGCCATGCGCTGCGACACATCAAGATACGGCCAAACCACCGAGTGATACACCACCGTGGTTTGCCCGCGCGGACGGTTCATAATCTGTGCAGCCACCCACCCGGCAGCATCGGCGCGCGAAAGTTCGGGCGGGGTTTTATCGGCAATCGACAAAGCCGCCAGGAGCCGCGCGCGGCGTGTCGCCATATCGCCCCACACCCAGGCTTCGAGCGCGCGGCGCGCCTCAGCATCACCAATATCGACAGGAAACAGGTCGCAACCCGCGCGGTCGGCAATCGCGATCTCGGCTTGCAGCGGTGGCGGTGCGGCGCCACGCCAGTGGCTTGCAATGGTCAGCGCGCTGTCGGCTGGCCCCCATGTCAACGGCCCGTCGGCGGTTTCAATCTGGTAGTTGAATTTATCGAACAATAAATTCAATCCGGCGCTGGCCCCCATTTCGCGCAAGCTGAGCGGCAGACGGGTGCGCCGCGCAATTTCGGAAAATCCCAGCAGTAAGGCACCGGCGCGCCCCGTTTCATTGGTTTGCGGTGTGCGGCGAAAAAACCGGCGGGCGGCGCTCTCGTGACGGTTGAAACAATCGAGCACGGCGTCTGCCAACGCATTCTTGGCACCGGCGCGAAACG
>CAJXCG010000088.1 GCA_913051715.1 uncultured Rhodobiaceae bacterium | reverse complement strand
GGGCATATCCGGTTCGGCGACGAGCGCGGTAATGCCCCGCCCCAATGCTGCCGGCGTATTCGGCATGGTACGAATGAAATAATGCCCGGGGCCAATCCGGTCACGCAAATTGGCGATTGATGTGCCCGCCAGCAATGACATGAACAAACACCCCGCCGGCACAATCTCGGCCAGCGGCGGTATGACTTGCGCGGCCATTTGCGGCTTGATGGCCAGCACCACAATATCAGGTGAAAAATTTGGGCTCGCTTGGGCGACGATATTGACGCCCAGCGCTTTCAGTGCAGGTTCCGGATTTGGTTCCTGTATACAAAATTGTGCCGCGTCGAGGCCGTTTTGCAGCCACCCCGTGAGCAAAGCGCCGCCCATTTTTCCGCCGCCAATGAGAAGTATTTTTTTATTTTTATCCATGTCGCGTCCGTTTTGCGCCTTTACCGCGCCGCTGCCGCGCCGGCCAAATCAAGCGTCGCCACGGGTCTCGAACAGGCTGCTTTCAAGCGCAGATTGTGGTGTGTACCCGGCCCAGATCAAAAACTGGAAGGCCGGGAAAAAGCGCTCGCAGGTTTCGATCGCGTGATTGAGCAATTCCTCGCACTGGCCTTCGGAAAGCCCTTTGCCGCTCACAAACATGGTATTGCGGAACAAAATGGCGCCGTCGCCCGACCAAATGTCGAAATGACCCAGCCATAATTGTTCATTGATCAGAGCCAGCAATTCGTGAACCTCTGTGCGTTTGGATTGCGGCGCGCGCGTGTCGAGCACGCTGGCAACATGCAAGCCGCCCAAATCGGGTCGCCAGCTAATTGCCAGATGATAGTCACAAAACGTCCCCGACACACACACGTTCATGTCATCTTCCGTGCCCCGTTCAAAGGGCCATTCCCGCGAGGCCGCGAGTGTTTCTATGAGATCGATCGGGTGGTCGATGAGTTGGCTGTCAGCCGACACGTTTGTGTGCATTTCATCTATCCTGTCGCAAACACTACATCTAGTTGGCCGAAAGAATTACAGCCACAAGAAGAAGGTGCCTGATTCACTGAGTCGTTAAAAGGTTAAAGTTCGGGTGCGCCAAAAAATCGGCAATCAAGGCGGCTGCGTCGGGAAAAACCTGTTAGTCGCGCTGTTTCAGCGCGTCGATTTCGTCTTGCAGACGTTGGTTTTCGGCGCGTGCTTTTTCGGCCATTTCCCGCACCACCTCAAATTCTTCGCGCGTTACCAGCGCCCCTTCTGCCAGCATGGTATCGAGCATGCCGCGCAAGGTCTGGGCAAGCTCTTCGCGCACGCCTTGTGCCGCCACGCCCAGTCCGGCGACCAGTTGGCTGACATCATCGAGAATTTTGTTCTTTGCATCACTCATGGTGCCAGATTGGCGTTGCGCTGGTCACAATGCAAGTGCCATTATGCCGCGCAAACAGGAGGCCGCATGCCCTTTCCAAGCCTTGATCCGGTGATTTTTGAAATCGGCCCATTTGCCTTGCGGTGGTATGCGCTTGCTTATATTGCCGGCCTGATGCTGGGTTGGCGTTATGTGATTGTGCTGAGCCAGTCCGCCCGCCTGTGGCCCAACGGGCTGCCAGCCAGCCGCGAGGCCATAGACGACCTGCTGATGTGGATCACATTCGGCGTCATTTTGGGTGGCCGTCTGGGCTATGTGATATTCTACAATCCGGCATATTTTCTGGCCCACCCGGGCGATATTCTCGCCGTCTGGCAAGGGGGCATGGCCTTTCACGGCGGCCTTTTGGGGGTCATTATCGCGATTATTATTTTTGCGCGCCGACGCAATATGTCGATGCTGCATATTGGCGATATGGTCGCCGCCGCCGTGCCGATTGGCTTGTTTTTCGGGCGTTTGGCAAATTTCATCAATAGCGAGTTGTGGGGGCGCGTGACGGATGTGCCATGGGGCGTGGTTTTTCCCAATGGCGGCGCGTTGCCCCGCCACCCCAGCCAGCTATACGAAGCTGGCCTGGAAGGACTGTTGCTGTTTGTCATATTAGGCTTTTTGATATGGCGGCGCGGCATATTGGCCCGACCCGGGCTTGCGATCGGCGTGTTTTTGGTCGGCTATGGGCTGTCGCGTGCGCTTATCGAGCAAGTGCGCGCGCCGGACGCGCATTTGGGTTTTGTGTTCGGACAGGTCACGATGGGACAAATTTTATCCGTGCCGATGATGGCCGCCGGACTTGTTTTTCTAGCCCTCAGCCGTCGGTCAAAATGAGCACGTTGAAAGCCAGACTCGCCGAAAAAATTAAAGCCAACGGCCCGTTGTCGCTGGCCGATTATATGCACGCCGCCCTGTCCGACCCGCAAGACGGATATTATATGCGCCGCGCGCCGTTTGGCGCGCCCCATGCCGAGGGTGGCGATTTCACCACCGCGCCCGAAATCAGCCAGATGTTTGGCGAACTTATCGGTGCTTGGTGCGCTGATCTATGGGCCCGCGCGGGCGCCCCCGCGCAGCTTAATCTTGTCGAACTGGGCCCGGGACGCGGCACGTTGATGGCCGATATATGTCGCACGCTGGGCCGGCATGCAGATTTCGCCGAACATTTGGGCGTGCATTTTGTCGAAACCAGCCCGTTTCTGCGCGCCGAACAAAAACGGCGCGTGCCGCACGCACAGTGGCACGATACGCTTGCCACCGTGCCCGATACGGCGAAGACGCTGGTGCTTGCCAATGAGTTTTTTGATGCCTTGCCCATTAGCCAATATACACGCACCCAAAATGGCTGGCAGGAAATTACGGTGACAGTCGAAACCGCAGCGGGGGAAAATAACGCGCTGGTTTATGGCCACAGCCAAGAACGAGAAAATCCGTTTTCCGCCATACAGAGTGCGCTTTTGCCGGCGACGCTTGACCCCGGCGATATTATCGAGGCCAGCCCGGCGCGCGAACAGGTCATGGCAGACCTGTGCACGCATCTGGCGCGCAGCGGCGGCGCGGCCCTGATTGTCGATTATGGCTATGCGCGTCCTGCGGCGGGCGACAGTTTTCAGGCGATGCAGCACCATGCATTTGTCGACCCGCTAGATAGCCCGGGCGAGGCCGATTTGACGGCGCATGTGAATTTTGCGGTGCTGTTGCAACTGGCACGCGAAAAAGGGCTGCAAGCCCCCCCAATCGCACAGCAAGGGCCGTTTTTGCGTGCGCTGGGGCTTGACCAACGCGCCGCGCAACTTGCCCAGAAAAATCCGGAAGCCCTCGGCAAAATTATGGGCGAGCGCGACCGCCTCGCCGCCCCCGATCAAATGGGGCATTTGTTCAAGGTTTTGGGGCTACGCCATCGCGACATGCCACCGCTCGCCGGATTTGAAGATGGATCTCTTCCAGATACAGTCTCGGAGGCGCACAGATGACGGATACGCCCGCATCAAAGGGGCTTAGTCCCCTCATGCATGACAGCCTAAGCCCGTTCCCGCACGGTTTTTTTACCCGCCATGGCGGAGTGTCGACCGGCCTGTATGAAAGCCTGAACACCGGACGCGGGTCGCATGATGACCCAAGTGCAGTGTCGGAAAACCGCCGACGCGTTTGCGCGCATCTGCGCGCGCGCGTGCTGGTCACGCCGCACCAGATTCACAGCGCATTGGCGGTTTATATCGACGCTGCCGATAACGACACCCCCGCGCCCGAAGCCGATGCGCTGGTTACCGACCAGCCGGGTATTGCACTGGGCGTGCTGGCGGCTGATTGCGCGCCCGTGCTGCTGGCCGACCCGCAAGCCGGGGTGATCGGCGCAGCCCACGCCGGATGGCGCGGGGCGTTCGACAATATTGTCAAATCCTGCATCGACCTCATGGTGGAAACCGGCGCCATACGCGAGCGCATCCGCGCCGTTGTCGGGCCGGCCATTTCCGCGCGGTCTTACGAAGTTGGGGCAGATTTCGTGGCGCATTTTGCCGATCGCTATCTGAGCGATGCCGACCTGTTTGCGCCCGCGCGCACAAAAGGCCACGCCTATTTCAACCTGCCGGTTTTCGTGCAACGCCAACTCGCACGCAGCGGCGTCTCGGCTGACGTCATGGACATGTGCACGTATGAAGAAGCCGATACTTTATTTTCCTATCGGCGCACAACGCATCAGGGCGCGCATGATTATGGCCGGCAGATATCGGCTATTGCCTTGCCCGCCGCAGACGATTGAACATGCGGCATTTCATAAAAAGGCAAACAGAGGGGAAAACCCGAAAACAAAAATTGCGACTCTCGTCTGGCTTTGATATCCAAAGGTAATTGGGAGGCCACTGGTATGAAAATTCTCGCAGGTAACAGCAATTTGTTGCTGGCTCAAGAAATTGCAAGCTATCTCGACCTGCCGCTGGCAAAATGCGCTGTGCGCCGCTTCGCCGACAATGAAGTGTTTGTTGAGATACTGGAAAATATGCGCGGCGAAGATGTTTTCCTCATTCAGTCGACTTCGTATCCGGCCAATGACCATCTGATGGAATTGTTGATTATGATCGACGCCCTGCGGCGCGCTTCGGCGCGGCGTATTACGGCGGTTATCCCGTATTTCGGTTATGCACGTCAAGACCGCAAACCGGGGCCGCGCACGCCGATTTCAGCCAAACTCGTAGCGAACTTAATCCAGTCCGCCGGTGCCGACCGAGTGCTCACCCTCGACCTGCATGCCGGTCAAATTCAGGGATTTTTCGACATTCCGACCGACAATCTCATCGCCGCGCCGGTGTTTGTGAAGGACATTAATCAACGCTTCGGCGATGAACAGCTTATGGTGGTGTCGCCCGATGTCGGCGGCGTGGTACGCGCGCGCGCGCTCGGCAACCGCATCGGAGCCGACCTTGCGATTGTCGACAAGCGCCGCGAACGCGCCGGCGAAAGCGAAGTGATGAATATTATCGGTAATGTCGAAGGGCGCCATTGCCTGTTGGTGGACGATATTGTCGACAGTGCCGGAACCTTGTGCAACGCCGCCGCCGCGCTCATCGAGGCCGGGGCGCAAAAAGTATCGGCCTATGTCACTCACGGCGTGCTTTCCGGGGCCGCGTGCGAGCGGGTCAACGGCTCAAGGCTCGAAAAGCTGCTGTTTACCAATACGATTGCCCCGACAGAGGAGATCATGGCTTCGGAGAAATTTCAGATTATCGAAATTGCACCGCTTATTGGCGAGGCCATGCGGCGGACCGCCGAGGAAAATTCCGTTTCCAGCCTGTTCGACTAGCCACGCACAAATCGCATCGGCTTTAGCGGTTGAAACTTCCCTGCTTGAGGTCTATAACCCGCCCATTGTCCGGCTTTACCCCCCTGGAGGAAAGTCGGTTTGACCTGTTCGGTAAGGGCCGCGCAGGGAACTTCAATGGAGACAATTTATGGCAGATATTTTAAACATTGCCGCGCAAAAGCGGGACGGGGCTGGTAAGGGGAACGCCCGTGCACTGCGGGGCGAAGGCCGGGTACCGGCGGTTATTTATGGCGAAAAGAAAGACCCGGAGTCGATTTCCCTCGCCATTAACGACATCACCAAGCTGTACAATACAGGCCGCATTTTGAGCACGCTGCTCGATGTGGATATTGACGGTAAGAAACACCGCGTCATTGCGCGCGACATTCAACTGCATCCGGTACGCGACACGATTTTGCACGCCGATTTTCTACGCCTCGGCAAAGGCGCAAAAATCGCCGTTGAGGTGCGCGTCAACTTCCTCAATGAGGAAACCTGCCCGGGTCTGAAATCCGGCGGTGTTTTGAACGTGGTGCGCTACACGGTTGAATTAAACTGCCCGGCCGACAATATTCCCGAAGCCATTGAACTTGACCTTGGCGAAGCCACCATGGGTGACAGTCTGCATATTTCCGAGGTGAAGCTGCCCGACGGATGCGAGCCGGTCATTTCCGACCGCGACTTCACCATCGCCACCATTGCCGCACCCGCCGCCGTACGCAGCGATGCCGCTGAAGACGGCGAGGAAGCCGAAGATGCAGAGGGTGAAGAAGGCCAAGAAGCCGAAGAAGGCGGCGAGGAATAGCCTCGTCGCTTTTGCCGGATACGCATATCCGGTCGCGGAGGTAGCGCCATGTTGCTGATCGCCGGTCTTGGCAATCCCGAGGCCAAATATGCCAAAAATCGTCACAATATCGGCTTTATGGCGATTGACGCTTTGGCGCGGCATTTCGGCTTTCCTGCCTATCGGGAAAAGTTTCACGCGCTGGTCAGCGACGGCATGATCGACACGACCAAAGTGCTGCTGGTGAAACCGCAAACCTTCATGAACCGAAGCGGCGTCAGCCTCGCCGAGGCCGCAAGTTTTTATAAATTATCCGGCGACCAAATTATCGTGTTCTATGACGAGCTGGATTTGCCGCCAGGAAAATTACGGATGCGGCGCGGCGGCGGGCTGGCCGGACATAATGGTCTGCGCTCGATCAAGGCGCATATGGGGGCCGATTTTCGCCGCGCGCGTTTGGGCATCGGGCACCCGGGCACCAAAGACCGCGTGACAGGCCATGTGCTGGGTGATTTTTCAAAAGCCGATAGCGGC
>CAJXCG010000087.1 GCA_913051715.1 uncultured Rhodobiaceae bacterium | reverse complement strand
CAAAGTCGTTCATCGCTCCAAGCGACAAAGCGTCGTGAATATAGCCATTGAGATAGCCCAAAATAAGGCCAGTCAGAACGGTTGCCATAGCCGCCCAACGGAACCACCACAGCGCCGCCGGTGCGATGACCTTGCTGACCGCAGGTTTTTGATCATCCGGAATATTGGGCATGCTCGGAATCTGCACGAAATTAAAATAATACAGCAGACCAATCCACATAATGCCGGACAGCACATGGAGCCAACGGAACAAGAAGGCATAAAAGGCGGTATCCATTGTGCCGCCGCCGTTCAGATACATAAGCTCCAAAATGAACGCAAGGACAAAACCCGCGATTACCGTGTTGCGTAGTGAGGTTAAAATCATCGCCATGTTTCTTCTCCCCGGTCGATACGATTCTTCTGAAGAGTGTACATGCCCCGGATTTTAAGGGCAACCAAACACCGCGCTTCTTAACCGCTTTGTACCTCAGACCAGTCGCGCTTGACGCCCAGTTGAATGAGCAGTGGCGCGGCAATGAAGATGGAAGAATAAGTGCCGACAATCACGCCCCAAATCATGGCAAAGGTGAAGCCGCGAATAACCTCGCCACCCAGCGTGTATAGCGCGATAAGGGCAAGAAGCGTTGTCACCGAGGTCATCACCGTGCGCGACAATGTCTGGTTGATGGCAATGTCGAGAAGCTCGGAAATATCCATTTTCTTGTATTTACGCAAATTTTCCCGCACGCGGTCATAAACAACAACCGTATCGTTCATCGAATAGCCGACAATGGTGAGAATGGCGGCGAGGATCGACAGGTTGAAATCCAGTTGCAGAAGCGAGAACACGCCAATCGTCAAAATCACATCATGCACCAGCGCCATCACCGCGCCGACGCTGAACTGCCACTCAAACCGAAACCAGATATAGATGAGCATTGAACCGATCGCGCCGACAACGGCCAGAAGGCCGGTCTGGATCAACTCGCGGCTCACTTGCGGCCCGACAATCTCGACGCGGCGGATCTCAAACTCACCCTCAAGGTCTTGGCGCATGGCGTCGACCGCGCTGAGATCGCGCTCTGTGGAAGCCGCATCAGCGGCTTCTGCAACACGTATCAAAACATCCGTCGGCGTGCCGAATTGCTGAATTTGCACCTCGCCCAACTCAAGCGTCTGCATGCGCCCCCGCAGCGCTGCGATATCAACGGGTTCGGATGAGCTTATCTCGACCAGAATACCGCCCTTGAAATCAATGCCGAAATTCAACCCCTGCATAAAAAACGCCACAAACGACCCGATAATCAGCACGCTGGAAATTACAAAAGCGCGGCGGTTGTAGCGTACAAATTTAAAATCCGGAGTGCTAGGAACCAGTTTCAGCGTTCTCATTTAACCTTGTCCTTTGTAGCCTAAACGGGCAATGAATCGGGCCGCCCCTGACGGCGCAACCACAATGAAATGAAAAACCGCGTCAGTGTGAAAGCGGTAAAAACCGATGTCACAATGCCGATGGCCAATGTCACGGCAAAACCGCGAATGGGGCCTGCGCCGAGTTGGAACAAAATCAGCGCCGCCAGCAATGTCGTGATATTGGCGTCTAGGATGGTGCCCAACGCCCGATTATAACCAAGGTCAATCGATGTGATCGCGTTCTTGCCCGCAGCTATTTCCTCACGAATACGCTCAAAAATCAGCACATTGGCGTCCACCGCCATGCCGACCGTCAAAACAATACCGGCAATGCCGGGCAAGGTCAGCGTGGCCTGAAGCCCCGAAAGCACACCCATCACCAAAAACAGGTTAATGATGAGCGCGACATTCGCGAATATGCCGAACAGACCGTAACTCACGCTCATAAAGCCAATGACGGCGGCAAAGCCAACGATGAGCGCAATGCGTCCGGCGGCGACACTATCGGCACCAAGCCCGGGGCCGACCGTGCGTTCTTCCAGAATATTCATCGGTGCGGGCAGAGCACCCGCGCGCAGCAAAATGGCAAGATCATTTGCCCCTTGAACCGTAAAACTGCCCGTTATACGCCCGGCACCGCCCAAAATGGCGGTTTGGATAACCGGCGCGGAAATCACCTTATCATCCAGAACAATGGCAAACGGGCGCCCGACATTGGCACGCGTCACCTCGCCGAACTTTTTGGCACCGACGGAGTCAAACCGGAAGTTAACCTCCGGCGAACCGGTTTGCTGGTCGAAGCCGATGCTGGCATCGACCAGGCTTTCGCCACTGACCATGGCGCGGCGCTTGATGAGATAGGGCACAGCCGGTTCGGTATCGGTATAGACGAGTCGCGAGCCCGACGGCATACGTCGTCCGTTCACCACCTCAAATGCACCGACATTTTGATCGACAAGGTGAAAATTCAACTTCGCGGTTTGCCCCAAAAGAGCCTTTAAGCGCTGGGGATCATCAAGGCCGGGCACCTGAACCAAAATACGCGTCGCCCCTTGGCGCTGAATGGTCGGCTCGGTTGTGCCCAACTCATCAATGCGGCGGCGAATAATTTCAATCGACTGCTGCAAGGTGCTGGTGTTGCGGGCCAAGATGGCCTCATCGGTAATCAGCAAATGAAAGGTTTGCTCGCCCACCGCTTCGACGTCCAGATCAACAGCCCGATTTAAGCCGCCAAACACATTGGCGACCACAGGTTGGGCAAGCCCGGCAAGCACTTCGCGGGCCAGTTCGACATCGGCCGCGTCGCGAATGGTCACCGTCACGCCGTCACGGATACGTCCCAAACCGGTATATCCGATCTGGCGACCGCGCAAAGCCTGTCGCACATCGGACACCACTTCTTCAACGCGCTCGCGCTGCACGACATCGGTGTCAACTTCCAACAGCAGATGCGACCCGCCCTGCAGATCGAGGCCCAGATTGAGCTGTCCATTGGGTAAAAATCCGGGCAGCGACAGGCGCGTCCTTTCATCCATGAAATTTGGCGAGGAAAACAAAAAGCCGAGTAAGACGACCAGACCGATGCCGATGATTTTGAGATTGGAAAAATGCAGCATAATGCGCGTTAGCTTTTCTTGGCCGGTTCGCCTTTGGCGCGCACGGAAATGATCATTGTCTTGATAACCGAAACGCGGGTGTTTTCAGCAATATCAACTTCAATCTCATCTTCGGCCACTTTCGCAACCTTGCCGACCAGCCCGCCTTGCGTAATCACAGTGTCGCCGCGGCGCAGAGCGTCAACCATATTGGCATGTTCGCGCTGGCGCTTTTGCTGGGGCCGCAAAATCATGAAATAGATAATGGCAAACACCATCACCAGCGGAAACAGCAACTCGAACAACGAGCCACCGGCGGCGGTGGATTGGGCGTAGGCTGGTGAAATCAACATTTTAGCTCCCTCATGTAAATCTGCGCCGGACTATACGAAAGTTGGCCGCCAACGCCAAGCCTTCCGCGCATGGAAAAGCATAGAAATCAGTTTAAATGAGCGTTTTCGGGTTGATGGCGCGGGTTCCCTTACGCAACTCGAAATGCAACTGCGGGCGGTCGACATTGCCGGAGCTGCCTACTTCGGCAATGATCTGACCCTGTTTGACCTTTTCGCCTGCCGCAACCTTAAACTTCGAGGTATGTGCATAGGCCGACACCCAGCCATCGGAATGGCGCACAAGCAACAAATTGCCATAGCCGCGCAGCTCATTGCCGGCATAGACCACGACACCGTTTTCGGCGGCCTTGATGGGCGCGCCTTCGGGAGCCGCAATGTTGATACCGTCATTATGCAAACCGCCGGCCTTGGGCCCAAAATTGGAAATTACCCGCCCCTCAACAGGCACCAAAAACCGCCCCGCCCGACGCGGTGTCGGCGCTTTGGCAATTTTCTGGGCGGTTTTCGAGGTTTGCTGACGCGCAACCGGCACGCGTACATCGCCGCCGGGCAGCAGTAATTCTTGGCCTATCTGAATTGTATAGGGTGCCGACAGACGATTAACCCGCGCCAGTGATGCAACATCGACACCATGGCGGCGCGAGATTGCATATAAGGTATCACCGCGCCGCACGGTGTAGGATTTCGGGCGCGGTAGCTGCACCCGGTCACCGGGCATGAGCCCATAAGGTGCGCGTGCGCGATTGGTATCCAGAAGCGCCCGCAGCGAAACCTGATTGCGCCGTGCAATGAGGTAGTAATTATCGCCGCGCTGAACCGTAACGCGACCTTCGCCGTCAACCGCGCTGGAAACATTTTTGTTTCGCCGACTTTTTTCAAAAAAACTCGGGCCGTTGGAGCTGCGCTCGCTGTCATACCAGCTATCGGTCGACACCGGAGCGCACGCGCCCAGGCCAAGCACCAGTCCCAAAAATACGACCGGCGCGGCCTTGGTGTTATTACCCAAACAGCGCAGACAATTTTTTCTTAATTCCAGTGTCTGTATGATCCATTTTGAGCGGCGTGATAGAAATATCGCCTTCCAAAATCGCTTCAATATCTGTCCCTTTACCCGCATTGATTGATTCTCTTTTGAAATCATACCAATAATATGAGTTGTTGCGTGGGTCGATACGCTCCTCAAGGCACAAAATACGTGCGTCGCGCTTTCCCTGACGGGTAATGCGGACGTTACAAGGCTTATCCGGCTCTATATCGGGGAAATTCACATTCATCAACGTGTCTTGCGGCCAGTCGAGTTTCAACAGCTTGCGGATGATGTTGGCCCCGTGCTTCACGCCTACCTCAAACCGAATTTTGCCACTGGCATCCATGCCAACCGCCTGACTGAGCGCCACAGACGGGATGCCGAAAACCGTGCCCTCTTTGGCCCCGGCGACGGTACCGGAATAGCTGACATCCTCGGCAATATTCTGCCCAAAATTGACGCCCGAAATGACCAATTCGGGTGGGTCTTCGCGCAGCATGTGGCGGGTTGCAAACATCACGCAATCGGTCGGCGTGCCGGTCACGGCGTATTTTTTCGCGCCCTTTTTAATCAACCGCAACGGCTGCGTCAGGCTGAGTGAATGGCTGGCTCCGCTTTTTTCTTCCATCGGCGCAACGACCCACACATCGTCGGACAGTTCATTGGCAATTTTTATGGCTGCTTTCAGCCCGGGCGCGTTGATGCCGTCATCATTGGTTACAAGAATACGTTTTACCAGCTTGGTCATTTAACTACCTCGATTTTTGTTCGTCCGCCCATATAGGGATGCAGTGCTTCGGGAATGAGAACGGAGCCGTCCTCTTGGTGATAATTTTCGAGCAGCGCGACAAGCGTTCGACCGACCGCCAGCCCTGACCCGTTGAGCGTATGAACATATTGTGTGGATTTTGCATCAGCATTACGAAAACGCGCATTCATGCGTCGTCCCTGAAAATCACCGCAATACGAACAGCTCGAAATTTCCCGATAGCTATTTTGGCCGGGCAACCAGACCTCAAGGTCATAGGTTTTGCGCGCCGAAAATCCCATATCGCCCGCACATAACAACATGACGCGATAGCTCAAACCCAGCCGTTTCAGCACCTCTTCGGCGCACGCCGTCAGACGCTCAAGCTCGGCTTCCCCGTCATCCGGCTCGACAATGCTGACAAGCTCGACCTTGGAGAATTGATGTTGGCGGATCATGCCGCGCGTGTCGCGCCCCGCCGCGCCCGCTTCCGAGCGGAAACACGGCGTCCATGCCGTAAACCGCAACGGCAAATCAGCCGCGTCGGTAATTTGCGCGCGCACCAAATTGGTCAGCGTCACTTCCGCCGTCGGCGTCAGCCAATAGCCGTTTTCAGTGCGGAACAAATCTTCGGTAAATTTCGGCAACTGGCCCGTGCCATAAACCGCATCATCGCGCACAAGCACCGGCGGATTGACTTCCGTATAGCCAAATTCGGAGGTGTGCAGGTCGAGCATGAAATTGCCCAAGGCGCGCTCCAGCCGCGCCAGATCATGACGCAGCACAACAAAACGCGACCCCGACAGCGCCGCTGCCGCCTCAAAGTCCATCTGACCCAGCGCTTCGCCAATTTCAAAATGTTGCGCTGCATTATTGATGCCGGCGACCGCACCAACCTGGCGCACTTCTAGGTTGTCAGCTTCGTCAAGCCCTTCGGGTACATCCGGCAAGGCAATATTGGGCAGAACCGAAAGCGCGGCCTCAAGTTCGGCTTTCAGCTTGCGTTCGTCGTCTTCAGCTGCTTGTAAGGCCGATTTCAAATCAGCAACCTCAGCCATCAGCGCCTCGGCAGTCG
This sequence comes from uncultured Rhodobiaceae bacterium, assembly GCA_913051715.1. Taxonomy (GTDB): domain Bacteria; phylum Pseudomonadota; class Alphaproteobacteria; order RS24; family RS24; genus UBA7378. The sequence goes on along the minus strand of CAJXCG010000087.1, from coordinate 381 downwards.
CATCGTCGCCGGCGCCCTTGGCCTGCCCGATTTTTTTGGAGGTTTCATTGCGCGTTGTTTGTAAAGCCTGCGCCTTGGCAATCGCGGCTTTGCGCGCATCATCGCAAGCAATCAGCGCGGCGGCGGCAGGCGCGGCATTGCGTTGTTTCAGCGCCGCATCAAAGGCCTGCGGATTGTCGCGCACCAAATTTATATCATGCATAAGTCACCTCTACCCAAACCACGTGTCGTTTATAGCTTAACTTGCCTAAATTACAGATCAGCTTTCTTTGGCGGGCTTTTGAATTGCCGCAACACTAAAAATCGACAATTCGTACAAAATCAATATCGGCACGCCCAACCCGATCTGGCTGACAGGATCGGGGGGCGTCAATATGGCGG
>CAJXCG010000086.1 GCA_913051715.1 uncultured Rhodobiaceae bacterium | reverse complement strand
CTTGCCGCCATGATTGCCGTCTTCGATATATTTCTTGGCATTGTCCCATGCCCCGCCGCCCGCTGTCATGGACAGCGCAACGAACAGGCCGGTAACGATAACACCCAGCAACATAGCGCCCAGCGACGAAAACGCCGCCGAACGACCTGCAATCTGTTCAATGATGAGATAAAGCGCAATCGGTGACAGCACGGGCAGAAGCGACGGTACAATCATTTCCTTAATTGCCGAACGCGTCAAAAGGTCAACGGCAGCCGAATAATCCGGCTTGTCTTCGCCTTTCATAATGCCCGGCTTTTCGCGGAATTGGCGCCGCACTTCCTCAACAATCGCGCCGCCCGCACGACCCACAGCCATCATGCCCATGGCGCCGAACAAATAGGGCAGCAAGCCGCCAATGAAAAGGCCGGTTACGACATAAGGGTTCGACAAGGAGAAGTCGGTTGTGACACCGGCGAAATACGGATATTCCGCCGGATTGGATGTGAAATATTTCAGATCTTGCGTGTAAGCGGCAAACAGAACCAGCGCACCCAGACCCGCTGAGCCGATGGCATAGCCCTTGGTCACAGCCTTTGTGGTATTGCCCACAGCGTCCAGCGCGTCAGTGGTGTTACGAACCTCTTCCGGCAGATCGGCCATTTCGGCGATGCCGCCGGCATTATCCGTCACTGGGCCAAACGCATCCAGCGCCACCACCATACCGGCCAGCGCCAGCATGGTTGAGACCGCAATCGCAATGCCGAACAGGCCGGCCAGCGAGAAGGTCGAAATGATGCCAATAACAATCACCAGCGCCGGCAGTGCGGTGGCTTCCATCGACACGGCAAGGCCCTGGATCACATTTGTGCCATGGCCGGTTTCCGACGCCGCAGCAACCGATTTAACCGGACGGTAGTTCACGCCGGTATAATATTCGGTAATCCAAATGATGAGGCCGGTAATGACCAGACCGATAAAGCCGCACAGGTAAAGGTCGAGACCATTAAACACCTGGTCTTCAATATTGCGCTGCGTGTCGAGGCCGATAACGGCATCGGTTACGAAATAAAGCGCAATCAGCGACAAAATGGCGGAGGCGATAAAGCCTTTGTACAAGGCACCCATGATTGAGTTATTTTTGCCCAGGCGGACAAAAAACGTACCGATGATTGAGGTGACAATGCAGGTCGCGCCAATGGCGAGCGGATACATCATCATGACCATTGTATCGGCGGTAAAGAAGATCGAGCTAAGCACCATGGTAGCCACAATCGTCACGGCATAAGTCTCAAACAAGTCAGCGGCCATGCCCGCACAGTCGCCGACATTATCACCCACATTATCGGCAATGGTAGCCGGATTGCGCGGATCGTCTTCGGGGATACCCGCTTCCACCTTGCCGACCAGATCGCCGCCAACATCAGCGCCCTTGGTGAAAATACCACCACCCAGACGGGCAAAAATCGAGATGAGTGAGGCACCAAACCCAAGCGCTACAAGCGCGTCGATAACCTGGCGGCTGTCAGGGTCAAGGCCGAAACCGTCGACCAGAATGGCGAAATAAACCGCGACCGACAACAGCGCCAGCCCTGCGACCAACATGCCGGTGACGGCACCCGATTTGAACGCCATGGAAAGGCCGGCAGCGAGACTTGTGCTCGCCGCTTGCGTGGTACGCACATTGGCGCGCACCGAAACCAGCATGCCAACATAGCCAGCCAGACCCGACAAAGCGGCACCGATGACAAAGCCAAATGCGACTTTCAATCCGAGGAAATAAGCCACGAGTGCCGCAATCGCGACACCGACAATGGCAATCGTGCGATATTGGCGGCTTAGATATGCACCAGCGCCTTCCTGAATAGCGGCTGCGATTTCTTGCATTTTTTCATTGCCGGCGTCTGCTGCCAAAATACTGCGTACCGCCCAGATGCCATAGACAATGGCCAAAACGCCAGACGCGATGATAAGCCACATAAGAGTGCTCATTGGATCTACCTCATTGTTGGCGAGGAAATACGGGCGCGGACTGCACCCCTCCCCCTGATTAAAGTGCCGAGAAAATGCCCGAAATTTGGCTTAAAAGCAACAAAAAGTCCTTTTCTCGACGGTTTTTAACAAAAACTTTCTAGAAATGCGTGTACCCGCGCTTTTCAAGGCGCATTTGCCCGCCATCAGCGTCAACAAATCGCGCCGAGAACGCCTCGGTCGGGCTTTGGCGAGGTGTGCCGATTACCGTGCCGATTCTCGTCAGCGCGACATTTGCGGTGCGGGCGATGGCGTCGAGTTTGCCCGCATTGTCGGCACTGACGCTAAAAGCCAGTTGATAATCGTCCCCCCCGGTCACGAGAGTTTGCAAGCCTGCCGCATCTTGAACATAAGCCACGCCTGCCGCCGACAGCGGCACCGCAGATGCCTCGATCTCCATGGCGACCCCCGAAGCGCGGCAAATATGATCGAGGTCACCCGCCAGCCCATCTGAAACATCGATACAGGCCGAGGCGACACCTGCTAGAGCTTGCCCCAGCGCCAGTTGCGGCACGGGGCGCTCGTAAGCCGCGCGCGCCGCGCCATTTGCGCCCGTGGCGAAATCCTGCAACCCCAAAAACCCATCGCCAATCGTGCCGGAGACATAAACCGCGTCGCCCGCGCGCGCGCCCGACCGGCTCAAAAGATCTGATTTTCGCCCAATGCCATGCACGCAAACGGATATGAAAGGCGTGGGTGCACGCACCGTGTCGCCGCCCCATAAGGCAACCTTGTAGGTGTCCAGCCCCGCCCCCAATGCTGCGGCAAATTGGTCGAAAAATGCGCTGTCCCAATCCGGGCCGATACCCCATGTCAGCAAACATCCTGTCGGCGTCGCCCCCATGGCCGCGAGGTCGGACAGCGCACTGCCCAATGCGCGCTGGGCCACAATATCGCCGGATGCGGCTTCGGGAAAATGCACCCCCGACACCAGCGCGTCGGTCGACACAACGCCCTGATAGCCCTCCGGTATCTCAAAAACAGCGGCATCATCGGCCAGACCGCGCGCCGCTTTATTGGCGGCCAACGGGGTCAGATAGTGTGCGATCAGGTCAAATTCATCCATGGGCATAGCACGAGCGATCACTCCGGTGGTGGTGCGTTTGATGCTACGGCCTGTCCAACGCGGTCGAGCAGTGCGTTTGCCATGCCGCCCTCAGGCCCGTCAAAAAACGCATGCGCGATATCGGTATATTGCGATACCAGAACGCCCGTGGGCGCATCGCCGCCAAAAGCCAGTTCATACACCCCACAGCGTAAAATAGCGCGCAAGGTGCTGTCCAATCGTGCCAGATGCCAGTTTTCGCTCAAGCACTCGTCAATCCGACGATCAATCGGCGTCTGATTTTCGACCACCCCGCGCAAGATATTTTCAAAATAGGCAGCGTCGGCGTCGGGCATATTCACGCCATCCATCGACACATCCAAACGGTGCGCCACAAATTCTCGAATGATATTTTCGAGCGGCGTTTTGGCAATGTCCATCTGATAAAGCGCTTGCACCGCCAAGAGCCGCGCCGCGGCGCGGGCATCGCGGTCACCGCCGGGCGCTGCACCTGCCGTTAAATCTGCCATCAGACCTGCCACTGGTCGCGCAAACTCAAAAGTGCCAGGGCTGCTTTGGCCGCGCCGCCGCCCTTATCTTTGTCCGACCGATTGCATCGCGCCCAGGCCTGTTGTTCGTTTTCGACCGTCTGGATGCCATTGCCAATGGCGAGGCCGTCTCGCACGCCTAAATCCATCAGCCCGCGTGCGCTTTCATTGCACACAATATCATAATGTGTCGTCTCACCACGGATCACCACCCCCAAGGCGACATAGCCGTCATATTTGCCGGTTTGAGCCGCATAAGAAATCGCAACGGGCAATTCTAAAACGCCGGGCACTTGCGCGCGTTCATATTGGCACCCTGCCGCTTCCAGCGCGTGAACGGCACCCTCGACCAGCGCATCGGCCAGCGCGTCGTAAAAGCGTGCTTCGACAATCAAAATGTTTTTGCTCATATATGTCAGTCTCCGAATATGGGGCGCTGGCCTGAAATTTTCAGGTCATAGCCATCGAGCGCCACCACGGTGCGCGGCGTGTCGGATAAGAGTTCAATCTCGTGCAAACCTAAGTCGAGCACAATCTGTGCCCCCATGCCATAATCGCGCAAGCGCGTCGGCATGGCCTCGCCGCTATCTTGCGGGTTAAATCTGTCTGAAAACGGCGTTGGCGAGGTGTTGCGGATAAACACAATCACCCCGCGCCCCTCATCACCGATGATTTTTAATGATTGGCGCAAGGTGTTGGCGCGCGGCATGGCACTGCCCAACACATCGGTGACAATGTTTTCGGCGTGAAACCGCGTTAGAACAGGTTTCGCACCGGAAATATCGCCCTTCACCAAAGCAATATGCTCTTCGTTTTCCACCGTATTGCGATAGATAATGGCCTTAAACTCGCCGCCCTCTTCGGTTGCAAAATTCGTCTCATGAATACGCTCGACCAGCGTGTCCTTGCGGCGGCGATAGGCAATCAAATCCGCAATCGTGCCCAATTTCAGCCCATGTAGCTGGGCAAATTGCACCAAGTCCGGCAAGCGCGCCATGGTGCCGTCATCATTCATGATTTCGCAAATAACACCGGACGGATAAAGCCCGGCAAGGCGGGCAATATCAACCGCAGCCTCGGTGTGGCCGGCGCGGATCAATACGCCACCTTCGCGGGCGACCAGCGGAAACACATGCCCCGGTGAGACAATATCCGTGGCGCCCTTGGTCGGGTCGATCGCCACCGAAATTGTGTGCGAGCGATCATGGGCGGATATGCCCGTGGTGATGCCTTCGCGCGCTTCAATCGACACGGTAAAAGCTGTCTGATGCCGCGAGCGGTTGGTTTGCGACATTAATTCAAGCCCCAACTGTTCCGAGCGATCTTGCGGCATCGCCATGCAAATCAGCCCACGTCCGAATTTAGCCATGAAGTTGATTGCCTCGGGCGTCGCCATTTGCGACGGTATAATGAGATCGCCCTCGTTTTCGCGGTCTTCGGCATCTACAAGAACGATCATTTTGCCATTGCGGGCATCCTCAATGATATCCTCCATTGGCGACAGATACTGGCTGTATTCAGACATTTTCGTTTCCTTCGGTATCTTTCAGGCGCGCAACGTAGCGCGCCAGCACATCAATTTCCAGATTAACCCGATCGCCAACCTGCGAAGCGCCCCAGCTTGTTACGCTCTGGGTATGCGAAATGAGATTGACCCCAAAACTATCCCCCTCAACCTCGTTCACGGTCAGCGAGGTGCCGTCCAGCGTGATTGACCCCTTGGGCGCAACAAAGCGCATAATGTCTTTGGGCGCGCGAAATGTGAAACGCTTGCTGTCACCTTCGGGGCGAATATTTACAATTTCCGCCAGCGCATCGACATGGCCGGAAACAATATGTCCGCCCAGTGCGTCGCCGAGGCGCAGCGCGCGTTCCAGATTGAGGCCGTGGCCGACTTGCCAGTCGCCGGCGGTTGTCACATCCAGTGTTTCTTTCGACGCCTCGACCGCAAACCAATGCGTATCGTCGCGCGTGCCGCGCTCAATAACCGTGAGGCAAACGCCCGAACACGCGATCGACGCACCCAGTTCAATGCTATCGGGCTCATATACAGTTTCAATCTCGAAGCGCGTATCGCCACTTCCCGAAACCGACGCCACCCGTCCGATATCCGTGATTATGCCTGTAAACATTTTGTTATTACTCTCCTATGCATGGGTTCCGGCTTTGCGTCGCCAAAGACTGAAACGATCGGGGTCAAAAACCTTGCGCTCAACGCAATCGAAGTCACGCGCCAGCGCCTCCGATTGCAGCCCCATATGTGATATGTCACTTTCGCCCGTCATGGCGACTTCGTGAGGCGCTTCAAACAGGGCAATATCGTCAACGCATCGGGCGGCCACAAAAGCCGCCGCCAGTTGCGGCCCACATTCAAGCAAGACGCGATTGAGGCCGCGCGCCGCCAAATTTTCAAGAAATTTATGCGGCTGCAAATCATCGAACCGGCACAGCTCGGCATGGTGTTGCGCGTCACCCGGCTGTTCGCATGCCAGCAAAACAGGCTGCGTGGTTGCGCGTTGGGCGAGTTTGGAAGTGCTTGGCAAATACCCGCTGCGGCTCATGACAACCGGCAATGGGGAACGATCGGCCAGCCCGGGCAAACGGCAATCAAGCCCCGGGTCATCGGTTTTAAGCGTGCCGCGCCCCGTGACGATGGCGTCGTGCGTGGCGCGCAGCATGTGGCCGATATTGCGCGATAGCGCTCCTGTAATCCAAGGAGGCTCGCCCTCCGGGGTACGCATAAAGCCGTTTTTACTGACCGCCAGCTTGAGGGTTACGTGCGGGCGCCCGCCGCTGACACGCGATAAAAACCCGGCATTGATCTGATGCGCCTTATCCTGCAACAAACCTTCATGCACCCGAATCCCCGCAGCGCGCAATATTTCACCGCCGCGCCCGGCCACCCGCGGGTCGGGGTCGCGCAGGGCGAAGAAAACCGATTTTAGGCCTGCCGCCGCCAGCGCATCGGCGCACGGGGCAGTTTTGC
>CAJXCG010000085.1 GCA_913051715.1 uncultured Rhodobiaceae bacterium | reverse complement strand
ACCCGAACCGAAATTGCCCTGCCCGTCGAGCAGGGGCAAGCGCATGGAGAAATCTTGCGCCATCCGCACCAGCGCATCGTAAATCGACTGGTCGCCATGCGGGTGATATTTACCGATAACATCGCCCACCACGCGGGCCGATTTGCGATAGGGCTTGTTGTAATCATAGCCATTTTCGTTCATCGAATGGAGAATACGTCGATGCACGGGCTTCAGGCCGTCGCGCACATCCGGCAGCGCGCGCGAAACAATAACGCTCATGGCGTAATCGAGATACGAGGTACGCATCTCTTCTTCGATATTTACCGGACTGATATCGCTGCCGTCATCGTCGCCGCCCGGCGGCGTGCCCGCGTCCGGCGGCGCGCCGACCCCGCCATCCGCTTCAGAGTTGAGCATTTCTTCATCGACAGATTCAGTATCTACGGGCGCGTTATCGTCGTTATTATCGCTCAATTTGGCACTTTCGGTTGCGGCACTAACTCGTGCGGGAATAGCTTAGAAAGGTAGCATAATTTTGTGCTGTTGAACACAAAAACGCCCCCTTCTGCGCGAGGTATAACCACATGAAATATATGATGTTTATGGCTTAAAACGGGATTTCGTCGTCGATCTCGCCGCCGCCGCCTTGCGCCAGCGCCGGGCCGCCCGAATCGCCGCCAACAGCGTCAAATCCGCCGCCTGAATTGCGGCTGTCCAGCATGGTCAGCTTGCCGCCAAAATTTTGCAACACAACCTCTGTCGAATAGCGGTCATTGCCGTTGTCATCCTGCCATTTGCGGGTTTGCAACTGACCCTCAACATAGACTTTTGAGCCTTTTTTGAGATATTGCTCGGCGATGCGGCACAGCCCTTCGGAAAACAGGACCACGCGATGCCATTCAGTTTTTTCGCGGCGTTCGCCGGAGTTTTTGTCGCGCCAGCTTTCGCTTGTCGCAAGGCTTAAATTCACCACCGGACGCCCGTCTTTGGTGCTCCTCACATCGGGGTCTGCCCCAAGATTGCCCACCAAAATGACCTTATTCACGCTGCCTGCCATGATTCGTCTCCTTGTTATTGCGCTAGACTATCCGACCATGCTTCATTCACATACTTAAGTTTCCCCGATTTTCCCGTTAGCTGTGGAAAAATACTGCGCCACGCAGCTTGGCGCAGAGATTTTTTTTCTAGCGATTTGGACACCGGCCCTATCAGGGCTAAGTTATCGGTAAACAGTCAGGACAGCTATGCCTACGCCCAGTAAAAAACACATACCGCAGGCGAAAAAAATCCGCATTGTGGGTGCACGCGAGCACAATCTCAAAAATGTCTCGCTGGATCTGCCGCGCGATGAATTAATCGTCATTACCGGCCTGTCGGGTTCGGGCAAAAGCTCGCTTGCCTTCGACACGATTTACGCCGAAGGCCAACGCCGCTATGTCGAAAGCCTGTCAGCCTATGCGCGCCAATTCCTCGAAATGATGCAAAAACCCGATGTCGATCAGATCGACGGGCTGTCGCCGGCAATCTCGATCGAGCAGAAAACCACCTCGCGCAATCCGCGCTCCACCGTGGGCACGGTGACGGAGATTTACGACTATCTGCGCCTGCTCTATGCGCGCATCGGCGTGCCCTACTCGCCCGCCACAGGTCTGCCGATTGAAAGCCAGACGGTCACACAAATGGTTGACCGGCTGATGGCGCTGGAAAGCGGCACACGCATGTATTTGCTCGCGCCCATCGTGCGCGGGCGCAAGGGCGAATATAAACGCGACTTTGCCGAGCTGCAAAAGCGCGGCTTCCAGCGCGTCAAGGTTGATAGCGAGTATTACGAAATAACGGAAGTGCCCACGCTCGACAAAAAGCTGAAGCACGATATCGACGTGGTGGTCGACCGGCTGGTCATCAAGGATGACCTTGGCAACCGCCTCGCCGACAGCCTGGAGGTTGCGCTTGGGCTGACCGACGGCATTGCCGTGGCGGAAATGGCCGACAAAAAATCGGATGATGAAGACCCTGAGCGGCTGATTTTTTCAGCGCGCTTTGCCTGTCCGGTCTCCGGCTTCACAATCGATGAGATCGAACCGCGCCTGTTTTCATTCAACAACCCTTTCGGGGCATGTCCTGCGTGCGACGGGCTGGGCACGCAGTTTTTCATTGATCCGATTGCCGTCGTGCCCGATGGCGGCCTGTCGCTTTACAAAGGCGCGATTGCGCCATGGTCGCGCAGCACCTCGCCCTATTACACCCAAACGCTGGAAGCGCTGGCGCGCCATTACGGGTTCAAAATGTCGACCCCTTGGAACGATTTGCCCGAAACCGCACGCTCGGTCATTCTTTACGGCTCGGGCGAAGACGTCGTCACTTTCCAGTATGATGACGGTCTGCGAAACTACAAAACCCGCAAAGCCTTTGAAGGTGTCATTCCCAATCTTGAGCGCCGCTACAGGGAAACCGACAGCAGTTGGGCACGCGAGGAAATAGAGAAATACCAGTCGATTACCGATTGTGAGACCTGCGGCGGATATCGCCTGAAGCAGGAGGCGCTGGCGGTCAAGCTGGGGGGTCTGCATGTCGGCCAGGTGGTGCAGCAATCCATCCGCGATGCCGAGCAATGGTTTAACGAGCTGGAAAAACAGCTTACCGACAAGCAAAAGCAAATCGCCGTTCGCATTTTGAAGGAAATCCGCGAGCGGCTCAAATTTCTGAACGATGTGGGGCTTGAATATCTCACGCTGGCGCGCAATTCCGGCACGCTGTCGGGGGGTGAGAGCCAGCGTATTCGCCTCGCTTCGCAAATCGGGTCGGGGCTTACGGGCGTTCTCTATGTGCTTGACGAGCCTTCCATCGGACTTCATCAGCGCGACAATACCCGCCTGCTGGACACACTGGTCAGATTGCGCGATCTCGGCAATACAGTGGTCGTGGTTGAACATGATGAGGAAGCAATTATGGCCGCCGATCATGTGGTTGATATCGGCCCCGGCGCGGGCGTGCATGGCGGCGAGATTATTGCCCAAGGTGCTCCGGCGAAAATTATCTCCACCAAGAAAAGCCTGACGGGTCAATATCTTGCCGGTACCAAACAGGTGCCCATGCCAACAAAACGCCGCGCCACCAAAGCGGGCAAATGCATCACGCTTAAAAATGCGCGCGGCAATAATCTCAAAAATGTCGATGCCGAAATTCCGCTGGGGACATTTACCTGTGTGACCGGCGTGTCGGGCGGCGGCAAATCCACCCTGCTCATCGACACATTGTATAAATCTCTGGCCCGCAAACTCAACAATGCGCGCGCCACCCCCGCCGAGCATGACACGATTGAGGGCTTACATCTGCTCGACAAGGTCATCGACATTGACCAGTCGCCCATCGGGCGCACGCCGCGCTCCAATCCGGCGACCTATACCGGTGCGTTCACCCCGATCCGCGAGTGGTTTGCCGGCCTGCCTGAAGCCAAGGCGCGCGGTTACCGCCCAGGGCGGTTTTCCTTCAATGTGAAAGGTGGGCGCTGCGAAAGCTGCCAGGGCGATGGAGTTATCAAAATCGAAATGCACTTTCTGCCGGACGTCTATGTCGAATGTGACAGTTGCAACGGCAAGCGCTACAACCGCGAAACCCTTGAAGTGACCTTCAAAGATAAAAGCATTGCCGATATTCTGGACATGACCGTCGACGAAGCAGCGGATTTTTTCAAAGCCGTGCCGATGGTGCGCGATAAAATGCTGACCCTGCAGCGCGTCGGCTTGGGCTATATCAAGGTCGGCCAGCAAGCTACCACCTTGTCGGGCGGCGAAGCGCAACGCGTCAAGCTGGCAAAGGAATTGTCAAAACGCGCCACCGGCCGCACGCTTTATATTCTGGATGAGCCAACCACGGGTTTGCATTTTCACGATGTCGCAAAGCTGTTGGATGTGCTGCATGAGTTGGTCGACAACGGCAATACGGTCGCTGTGATCGAGCACAATCTTGAGGTCGTCAAAACCGCCGACTGGATTATCGATATCGGCCCCGAAGGCGGCGATGGCGGCGGTGAAATTGTTGCCAGCGGCACACCCGAAGACGTTGCCAGGGTCAAACGCAGTCATACCGGAACCTATTTGGCTCCAATTTTGAAAAAATCCGCAAGCCCGAAACCCAAAAAGCGCGCGCCCCAGCGACCGAAGGCCGCCGAATAGGTTCTTTTCTGCGGCCACCGGACAGTGTATGTGTGATGCCATGAGCGATACACACAAACTCCACATTATCGGCGGGGGTGGGCTGGCCGGATCTGAGGCCGCATGGCAAGCCGCCAATGCCGGCTTGCGCGTGGTGCTTCACGAAATGCGGCCGGTTCGCAAGACCGACGCGCATGTCACCCAATCGCTGGCTGAATTGGTTTGTTCGAACTCGTTCCGGTCTGATGATGCCGAGACAAATGCCGTTGGGCTGCTGCACGCGGAATTGCGCGACGCCAACAGCCTGATTATGAAATGCGCCGATACACATCAAATTCCGGCAGGTGCGGCGCTGGCTGTTGATCGCGAAGGTTTTGCCGAGGCTGTAACGGCCGCGCTGGAAGCCCATGCCAATATTGAAATTCAGCGCGAGGAAATTTCCGAAATACCCGCAGACTGGGCGCGCACGATTATCGCCACCGGCCCGCTAACCGCTCCGGCGCTTTCGCAGACCCTTGCCAATATGACGGGCAAAGACAGGCTGGCGTTTTTCGACGCCATTGCGCCGATTATCTATCACGACAGCATCAATATGGATATTTGCTGGAGCCAGTCGCGCTATGACAAAATTGGCCCGGGCGGAAACGGCAAGGATTACATCAACTGCCCGATGGACGAAGCCCAGTATAACCGTTTCATCGACGCACTGCTTGAAAGTGAAACCGCGGATTTCAAAGAGTGGGAAACCGACACGCCCTATTTCAACGGATGTTTGCCAATCGAAGTCATGGCGGCGCGCGGTCGTGAAACCTTGCGCCATGGCCCGATGAAACCACGCGGCCTGACCAACGCGCACCAGCCGGACATCAAACCCTACGCGGTTGTGCAGCTGCGCCAAGACAATGCGCTGGGCACGCTGTTCAATATGGTGGGCTTTCAGACCAAGCTCAAATATGGCAATCAGACGGATGTGTTCCGCCTTATTCCGGGGCTTGAGGAAGCGCGTTTTGCGCGCCTTGGAGGGTTGCACCGCAACACGTTTTTGAACAGCCCCACCCTGCTTGCCGGCGATTTGTCACTCAAAACCCGCCCCGATATCCGCTTCGCCGGACAGATTACCGGCGTTGAAGGCTATGTTGAAAGTACGGCTATCGGTCTGCTGGCCGGACGTTTCGCCGCCGCCGATCTTCTACAAGCACCCATGGTGCCGCCACCGCCGACAACGGCTTTCGGTGCGCTGCTCGCGCATATTACCGTCAATGCTGAGGCCGCCACGTTTCAGCCGATGAATATGAATTTCGGCCTGATGCCCCCGCCCGAAACATCAAGCGAAGCGCCACGCGATGACAATGGCAAAAAATTACGCGGCAAAGCCCGCATGCACGCGCGAAAAGTAAATCGGCAACACGCCTACACAAGCCGCGCGCGTGCTGATTTCGCGCCTTGGCTGACCGCAAGCGATCTGCCACGGGCGGCTGAATAGCTAGATTTTTCCTCGAAACGCAGAAACGAGCAGGCGCATTTGATGGCGCAAAAGCAAGTCTTGTGCGGGCCAGCGCCGCGCAAAGCGTGCTGTCAGCCCGATAATCAAAAAAGCCGGCAGCAATTTGGCCCTGTCGCGGCGTGGCAAGGCGTTAAATCCGCTGCGCGCGGTCTGCAACCATGTTGTCGCGCGGGTCATGACCGCTTCACTCGGCCCGTTATGAGCCAGCCTCACAAGCTCAAAGCCAATACCCGCATCGCGCGCCCAATCGGGACACGGCGTCTCGCCAAGCCCCAGGGCCTCGAGCGATAGCCGCATAAATGCCGGGCCGACAATCGCCGCCTCCGTTTCCAGAACATCAAGCGTCGGGCTTTGCGCACGTTCCAGCGCCAGCGTTCGCCCGTCAATCAGACAGGCGATATCGTCCGCGCGAAAGCCAACCGATGCCAAAGCCGCCACAAAGGGCGATGCCGCCGAGCCCGCCGCCGCAGATGCCAGCGCATCGCGCCACCATTGTAGGCGAATGGCACCCACCATCGGCGCGCTCACCTCGCCGGGTATGCGCGCGATTTCGGAATAGGCCGCATAAAGGGCCAACATACGCGCCCGCTGGTCTGGTGGCGTGAACAAATGGCAGAGATATAAATCCCCATCATTGGCCCGTAATTGCGTGCGTAAAATTTCAGCCTGCGCTTCCATAATGCCTTTTGTATATCCGCTTGGACGATAAACAAAGGGCCGCACAAAGGCGGCCCTTCGCACCATAACAAATGGCTGTTAATATATGTTTTGCGCCGCCACCATCGCGAACAGCATCGGGATCGACAGTATGGTGTTTGTCCGCGAGAACAACATTGCCGTGCGCGCCGATGCGGCTTTGGTGTCAGCATCAGCCTCGACAATACCGAGCGCTTTTTTCTGATTGGGCCAAATAACGAACCAAACATTGAACCACATCACAATGCCCAGCCACATGCCGATGCCAATGGCGATATTTTTCGGCACATCAAAGTCGTTCATCGCTCCAAGCGACAAAGCGTCATGAATATAGCCATTGAGATAGCCCAAAATAAGGCCAGTCAGAACGGTCGCCATAG
>CAJXCG010000084.1 GCA_913051715.1 uncultured Rhodobiaceae bacterium | reverse complement strand
TGACATTGTGTGGCTACGCAAAATGTAATTGGCAAGCCGCTTGGGTTTGTTACTATGCGAAAAATTTGGGGAGGATTATTGTGGCCTATAACGCATTTGATTTGACAGGCAAAGTCGCACTGGTGACCGGCGGCAATCGCGGCATCGGTCTGGGCATGGCGACCGCCATGGCACAAGCGGGTGCCGATATTGCCGTCTGGGGAACCAATGAGGCAAAAAACGCCGAAGCCGTTGCTTACTTGACCGGCGAGGTTGGGGCCAAGGCGCTAGCCTGGCAGGTCAATGTGGCCGACGAAGTTGCTGTCGATGCCGCCTTTGTCGAAACGGTTTCAGCCTTTGGGCGCGTGGACAGCGTGTTCGCCAATGCCGGCATCGGCAAGCTGGCCGGAACATTCGCGCAAATGGACACACAAAGCTATCGCGATGTGATGGCGGTTAATCTTGATGGTGTGTTTTTCACCTTGCGGGCTGCCGCGCGCCACATGATTGAACGCGCCGAAGCCGGAGATCCGGGCGGGTCGTTGGTCGGCATTGCCAGCCTCGCTGCAATTGAGGGTGCTGCGCGCAATCAGCATTACGCCGCCACCAAAGGCGCGGTCATTTCCATGATGAAGAGCATCGCCGTTGAGCACGCCCGCTATGGTGTGCGCGCCAATGCGATTTTGCCGGGCTGGATCGCCACCGACATGACAGAGGGCGCACAAGACAATCCGGCTTTCGCTGAAAAAGTTATTCCGCGCGTGCCCGCGCGCAGATGGGGTGAACCGGAAGATTTCGGCGGCGTCGCCGTTTATCTGACCAGCAATGCGTCAGCCTATCATTCGGGCGACCTGTTCATCATTGATGGCGGTTATTCGATTTTCTAGGTGTTGACGTCGATCACCACGCGGCCTCGGGTCTGACCGGCCAGAATTTTCTGACCCAGCTCCGGTAGATCCGACAGCGTTGCCGTGCTTGTCATGGCGTCCAGCTTTTCAAGATCAAGGTCTTGAGCCAGCCTCGCCCATGCCTCTTGGCGCAGGGCTTGGGGTGCCATAACGCTATCGACGCCGCGCAAGGTCACACCGCGCAGAATAAACGGCATGACCGAGGCCGGCAGATCCGGCCCTTGCGCCAGACCGCACGCCGCCACCGTGCCGCCATAGCGTGTTTGCGAAATGGCATTTGCCAGCGTGTGACTGCCCACCGCGTCGACAACCGCCGCCCAGTTTTCTTTATCGAGCGGGCGTCCTTGGCCCGAAAGATCAGCGCGATCAATGATGCGCGCGGCACCCAGACTGGTCAGATAATCGGCCTCATTGGGGCGTCCGGTTGAGGCCACAACCTGATAGCCAAGTTTTGCCAGCAGCGCGACGGCGACACTGCCCACACCGCCCGCAGCACCCGTGACCAGAACTTCGCCGGCATCGGTTGGCGTGTCGGGCTCGATCGCCATCACGCACAACATCGCCGTATAGCCCGCCGTGCCGATGGCCATGGCGCGCGCTGCCGAGATGTTTTCCGGTCGTTTGACCAACCAATCGCCCTTCACACGGGCTTTTTGGGCATAGCCGCCAAAATGCGCTTCACCGACGCCCCAGCCGTTCAAAATTACATTGTCGCCGGGCTGAAATTGCGGGTTGTCCGAGCTTTCGACCGTTCCGGCAAAATCAATACCCGGAATCATCGGCCACTCGCGTACCACAGGTGCCGCGCCCGTCAGCGCCAACCCGTCTTTATAATTCAAGGTGGAATGTGACACGGTGACCGTCACATCGCCGTCCATCAGCGCGTCATCGTTCAATTCGACGATTTCATGCGACTGGCCGTCATCGGTTTTGTTCAAACGCAGGGCACGGAAATTGGTGGACATGGGCTGCTCTCCTTCGCGGGGTCAAGTTGGTAAAAATTAAATATCAAATGCGATGGGTTGGCCGGTTTCCGGTGTTTCCAGAACGCCGTCCCACATCACGCGGTGTCCGCGCACCATAGTGCCGACAGGCCATCCGCGCACTGTTTTTCCAGTAAAGGGCGACCACCCGCAACGGCTGGCAATCCAGTCTTCCTCGATCGTGCGCGTCGCCGCCAAATCAACAAAGGTCAAATCAGCATGGCGGCCAATCGCCACCTCGCCCTTATCGGCCAAATTAAACAGGCTGCGCGCGCGATAGCTGGTCAGAAAAACAAGTTTCGACAAAGACAGCTTGCCCTCGGCCATGTGATTCAACATGAGCGGCAAAAGCGTCTGAACGCCGGGCAAACCCGCCGGCGAATGAGGATAGGTGTCGGCTTTTTCTTCGCGCGTATGCGGTGCGTGATCCGAGCCGATCACATCGACAATGCCCTGTTCCAACGCCTTCCACAACGCTGCGCGATGGCGCGCTTCGCGGATGGGCGGGTTCATTTGGGCGAATGTCCCCAGCTTCTCGTAAGCCTCCGGCGCCGCCAAGGTGAGATGTTGCGGGGTAACCTCGACAGAAGCAATGTCACGATTGGCGGCAAGTATCTGCATTTCTTCTTCGGTGCTGATATGCAGCACGTGGATATTTTTCCCTGCCTCGCGCGCCAGCTTGACCAATCGCCGGGTGCTGCTAATGGCGGCTTCGGCATCGCGCCAAACGGGATGGGTTTCGACCTTGCCCGTCTCAGCAAGCGCGCGACGCTCGCGCAAACGAAATTCGTCTTCGCTGTGAAACGCTGCACGACGGCGGATAAATTTCAAAATATCGGCGACCCCGTCATCATCGGGCACCAGTAAATTGCCGGTCGATGAGCCCATGAAAACCTTTACGCCGCACACGCCGGTCATTTTTTCCAGTTCGGGTAATTGCGCGGCGTTTTCATGCGTACCGCCAACATAGAAGGCAAAATCGCAATGCATACGATTGGTGGCACGCGCCACCTTGTCGTCAACCGCCTCGGCGGTGGTGGTGGGGGGCTTGGTGTTGGGCATTTCGAACACACCCGTCACACCGCCCATCACCGCGGCCAGCGAGCCCGATTGCAGGTCTTCTTTATGCTCAATGCCCGGTTCGCGGAAGTGAACCTGCGTGTCGATGACGCCGGGCAAAACGGTCAGGCCAGTAGCATCAATATGGTCGCGCCCCTGCCCCGCACTAACACCGCCAAGCGCGGCAATGCGCCCATCCGTAATGGCGATATCGACCTGTTCGCTGGTTTCGTGCGTCGCCAGTGTCGCATTGGTTATGGTGAGGTCGTAGACCGGATCTGCCATGTTAAGTTCCCTTTACCTTTGATTAGCAAATGAAAAGGTGTTTGTCGTGGATTTTGCTCGCATTTCCACCAAGATATCCGCAAGCGCGGCGACATCCCTGCCGGCGTGCAACACATAGGGCACTGATGTGTCGTCATGGCGCGCATCCAGCCTGACAATATGGCGCGTCGCCGCCACCCAAGCCATGCGCGCCGTCAATCGGTCAGTACCCACGCACATGGTGGCGCGCCGCAAAAGTGCCGCCCGCACCCCGACAGATGCATCTTCGATGATGCTGACCTGCCCGGCGGGGAGATTGGCGGCAATGTCCTGCATGCCCTGATGCGCGCCTGCTACGCCAATAACGGCCAAATGCCCGCCTTCCAAAGGCGCGTTTTGCCCCAAGAGCAGCCACGCCAGTTCGGCATAATCGCGCCCTGTCCAGCGCGCGCGATAGGCTTCGGCTGGCGCAAAAACAACGAGCGGCGCGTCGTCTGCCAGTGCTTGCGGCAATGGTGCCTTTGTATCGGGTGCCACCCAGAGACACCCTGTGACCCGCCGGTTCGTGCGTTCGGGATCCGGCAGGGAATACAGATGTTCGGGCAAAAAGAAATAATATCGATGACGCGCCCATAAAAACGCAGCGAAGCGACCTTTATGCCCGTCGATCACGCGGTACCAATATTTGCCGATACATGCGCGCATGACCTTGAACCAGTCTCGAAAACCGCCATTGTCAGAGCGTATGTGCATAATTTTTTTGGCCGGCAAATCATCAAAAAACTGTGCCGTTTGCGCCGTCGCGTAAATATGGCAGACCGCGTTTTCATCTTCCTTCAGACAACGCGCAAGAACGCCTGTCGAAATAAATGCCGCCAGCGGATTATCAGGCACAAAAAACAGTATTTTACGGGCCATCGTTCTTCCACCCTACAAACCGCACGGGCCGGGCGCAATGCCCCCTTGAAATTAGTCGGCAAATAGGCACATTTTGTGTATGGCAATTTGGCAGACACAGCTTCCAAACAGGGCCGTGCTCAAGGTGACAGGCGCCGAGCGCGTCGATTTTCTGCAAAATTTGGTGACGCAAGATGTTACGCGCGACGGCCCCCAAGCCGCCGCCCTGCTCACGCCGCAAGGCAAGCTGGCCTATGATTTTATTGTCCAGCCCATGGAGGCCGGATTTTTGATTGATTGCGCCGCCGATATCGCCGCCGCATTTTGCAAAAAACTCACAATGTACAAACTGCGCCGCGATGTTGATATCAGCCTGACCGACCTGCCCGTGCATGTCATTTGGAACGACACAACCGAAACGCAACTTCCTGATATCGACGGGTTTTTCTGTGACCCGCGTCTGGCGCGTCTGGGTTTGCGGTGTCTCGGGGCACCGCGCGCCGACCTGTCTGAATTTGCCGTATCCGACGCCCATGCCTGGCATCTATTGCGTATCTCATTGGGGGTGCCCGAAGGCCCGACAGAAATGCCGCCGGGCACCATATTTCCGATGGAATTCGGTTTCGCACATATGCACGCAATCGATTTTCAAAAAGGGTGTTTTGTCGGCCAAGAAGTGACCTCGCGCGTGCATCGCAAAGGCAGTTTGCGAAAAACCCTGCATCCGGCCGTGTTCGACACCACAGTGCCACCGCCCGGAACGCCAATCGAAAGTGCGGCAGGCAAAGTCGGCGAGATCATTTTCGGGCTGAACGGCCAAGCACTGGTTCTGGTGCGCGTCGACGCCATGTCCGACCCGTTGCAGGCACACGGTCGCGCCTTTGAACTGCGCCCCGGGCTTTTCGACGCGCCACAATGAACCAATAGTGAGCCAATTTCACATGGCGATAAACTTTTTTTGTCTTTGAGTGCTGGTTTTGTTGCAATGACAGATTTAAGATAGGCTTACACGCTGTTGCTGGGAGGTAGGAATTATGACCAAGGTTCTCATTACGGGCACGGGCCTGTTCACGCCGGAGGACTCCGTTTCGAACGAAGAACTCGTTTTGGCCTTCAATACCTATGTTGAAAATTTCAATACCGAGCACGCCGCCGAGATTGAGGCTGGCAGCGTTGAAGCGCTTGCCCCGTCCAGCGTCGAATTTATCGAAAAAGCCTCCGGCATCAAAAGCCGCTTTGTGATGAATAAATCGGGCATTATCGACCCGGATATTATGTGCCCGCGTCTGCCCGAGCGCAGCAATGAAGAGCCTTCAATTCTGGCCGAAATGAGCGTTAAGGCAACCCGCGAAGCCATGCAGCAGGCCGGCATCGAAAGCACAGATATCGACGCGGTGCTGGTCGCGTGTTCCAACCTGCAACGCCCCTATCCGGCGATTGCGGTTGAGGTGCAGGAACTTCTGGGTATTGAGGGCTTCGGCTTCGACATGAATGTGGCGTGTTCGTCTGCCACTTTTGGCATCCAGACCGGCTATGACATGATCCGTTCGGGCAGCGCGCGGCGCGTGCTGGTTGTTAACCCCGAAATTTGCACCGGGCACTTGAATTTCCGCGACCGCGACAGCCATTTCATTTTCGGTGACGTTTGCACGGCGGTGATTTTGGAAAGCGATGCTGTGGCCTCTGCCGAGGGTTCTTTCGAGATTGTCGACACGCGCCTGATCACCAAATTTTCAAACAATATCCGCAATAATTTCGGGTTTTTGAACCGCACCGCGCCCGAAACGGTCGGGGCTAAGGACAAACTTTTTGTGCAAGAGGGCCGCAAAGTGTTTCGCGAAGTGGTGCCCATGGTGGCCGAGCTTATTGAAAAACACCTTAACGACAATTCGCTGGCGGCTGACGATTTGCGCCGCATGTGGCTGCATCAGGCCAATCGCGGCATGAACGATTTGATTGCCAAAAAAGTCCTTGGGCGCGACCCGAGCGAGACCGAACAACCCACCGTGTTGGACGAATATGCCAATACCAGTTCGGCCGGATCAATTATTGCCTTTCACAAACACAAAGAAGATTTCGACGCCGGCGAGCTTGGCGTGATTTGCAGCTTCGGGGCAGGTTACTCAGCGGGCAGCGTCATCGTACGCCGCTCGGCGTGAACGGCTAGCCGATGCGCGGGGGAAAATCTGCTCGCCCGGCGCGCGCCTGGCAACGCATGTTGAGCGGGCGTCGCCTCGATTTGCTCGACCCGTCGCCGCTGGATATTGAACTGGATGATATCGCCCACGGGCTGGCGCGTGTTATGCGTTGGAACGGGCAAACCAAGGGCGCGCAAGGGTTTTCGGTCGCTCAACACTGCTTGCTGGTCGAGCGTTTATGCGTGCATTGGCGTCCCGGCTGGCCCGACAATTATCGCTTGGCGGCCTTGCTGCACGATGCGCCGGAATATGTCATTGGCGATCTCATCAGCCCCTTCAAGGCGGCAATCGGGGCTGATTACAAACAGCTCGAATTGCGCCTGCTCGAAGCGATCCACATGCGGTTTTCAATTCCGGTGCATTTACCGACCCAAATTGAACGCACCATCAAACGCGCCGACACAGCCGCGGCCTATTTGGAGGCCGTTCAGCTTGCCGGATTTGAAGAACGCGAAGCCCGCAAAATTTTTGGTGTGCCGCGCGATCTTCCACGGCTGGCGCTCAAGGGTCT
>CAJXCG010000083.1 GCA_913051715.1 uncultured Rhodobiaceae bacterium | reverse complement strand
ATTTATGACTATGATGGCGGTGTGATTAACTATAGCGACCGCTTCTTTAAGGGCGGCTCGAGTTTTCGTGGCTTTGACAGATCGGGTATCGGCCCCCGACAAATCAGCACAGGCTACGCGCTGGGTGCAAATCGCTATGTTGTCGGCACTGCGGAAGTTAGCGTGCCCCTCGGAATCCCCAAGGATGTGGGCATGAAAGCCAATCTGTTTGTTGATTTTGGAGCCTTGGGCGACACAGATTCGGTCTCGGCCGTGGCAAATGACATTGAGGATGAATTTGCCTTTCGTGCAACGACGGGGTTAAGTATTTCCTGGCGCTCGCCTTTTGGACCTGTTCGGTTTGACTTTGCCAGTGCGCTGGTTAAAGAAGATTACGACGATACGCGGTCGTTCCGCTTCTCGGTCGGCACACGTTTTTAGGAGATAACACGATGACGACATTTAACAGAAAATTTTCTCTTGTTTTGGTGACCATTATGGCATTTGCCGCTGCGCCGGTTCAGGCTGTTGCCGAACAGGTCGTGGTGGTCTTCGATGTCAATGCGGCCTTGGCGCAGTCCAAGGCGGGTAAAAGCATGGCGAGCCAGCTTGAAAGCCAGTTGAAAGTGGTGAACAGCGAAGCGCAGAAATTTGACGAGCGTATTGTTGGCGAAATCGAAAAGCTGAAAGAACAGCGTTCTTTGCTGGCTGCAGATGCCTTGCAGGGCAAGGTTGAGGAATTGCGGCTTGAAGAGCTTCAGAAGAAGCAGGATTTCGGCCGGCGTCGGCGGGCGATTCAGGCAGGCGGGCAGAAAGCCGGTCAGGAAGTTTTGAAAGTGGCGCTTGAAGAGCTTGCCGCCATCGCCAAAGAACGCAATGCCGCATTGGTGGTACGCCGCGACGCGGTGTTTATTTCCAGCCCCGGTCTCGATGTCACAAAGGATGTCGTCAGCGCAATCGACAAGAAATTGTCGAGCGTCAAGGTCACGCCTATCGAGGTGAAGGAATAATCCTCGGCCATGGCTGACCCGCGTTTCTTCACCCGCGCCGGGCCATTTAAAATCAGCGAAATTGCATCGCACATTGGCGCGCGTTTGCCCGACGCGACAGACGCAGCGCGTTTGATCAGCGACATCGAAGATATCGCGACCGCGGGTGATGGCAGCATTTGTTTTGTGACCAATAAAAAATATCTGGCGCATTTGAACGAAAGCCGCGCCACGGCCGTGCTGGTAGCCCACAAGCATGTGGCTGAGTGTCCGCCGCACATAATTGCTTTGGGGTGTGACGACCCCCACGCCGCCATGGCGCGTGTGGCTCAGGCGTTTTATCCCGAAGCCGCGCTGGGTCGTCCAATGCCGGGGCAGATGCCGGCAGGGGCGCCGTCGACTCACCCGACGGCGCGTATCGGCGAAAACTGCCAGATTGCCGACAGCGCCATTATTGGTGCCAATGCCGAAATTGGTGAAAACACGCAAATTGCCGCCCATGCAGTGATCGGGCCGGGCGTGGTGCTGGGGCGCGATTGCACGGTGGGGGCGGGCACTGTGGTGGGCTACAGCCTGATCGGAGACCGTGTCACCCTGCATGCGGGATGCCGCATCGGGCAATGCGGGTTCGGCTTTGTGCCCGCCAAGGCGCATATTAAAGTGCCGCAGCTTGGCCGCGTCATTATCCAGTCTGATGTCGAAATGGGCGTAAATTGCACCATCGACCGGGGAACTTTGAACGACACGATTGTCGGCGAGGGCTGCAAGTTCGATAATACGGTGCATTTGGCACATAATGTCGTTTTGGGGCGTCATGTTCTCATCGCCGGGCAGTCGGGCATTGCTGGCGGCACGCAAGTGGGCGATTACAGCCAATTAGGTGGACAGGTTGCTGTGTACGGGCATTTGACATTGGGCGCGCATGTTGTTGTTGGCGCAAAATCCGGCGTGACGCGCTCCTTCCCCGATCATACCCAGCTTATGGGTGTTCCGGCGCGTCCGACGCGCACGTTTTTGCGCGAGACGGCAACTTTGAAACGCCTCAGCAAATCGAGCGGCAAAGCGCCATCGGGCGACTAGCGTAATAAACCGACACAATCCTTTATTTGTAAATTCGCGTGGGCAAATTTACACATCATTGTAGGATTGGCTCATGACGAATATTCATAGTACAGCGCTGGTTGCCGACACGGTAAAGCTCGGACGCGATGTTACCATCGGCCCGTATTGTTGTGTGGACGGCAATGTCGAGCTTGGCGATAATTGCCGCTTCGACTCGCATGTGGTCGTCACGGGCGATACCCGCATCGGGGCAGATACCCGTATTTTTCCCTTTGCCTCAATCGGGCATGTTTCGCAAGATTTGAAATATGACGGCGAGCCTGTTTTTCTTGAAATTGGCGCGCGCAACACCATTCGCGAACATGTAACCATGAACCCGGGCACAGCGCAGGGCGGCAGCGTCACGCGCGTCGGCGACGATAATCTTTTTATGGTCGGGGTGCATGTGGCGCATGATTGCGTGGTCGGCAATAATGTTATTTTAGCCAATAATGCGACGCTTGGCGGCCATGTGTCAGTGGCAGACTATGCCATTCTGGGCGGTCTCACGGGCGTGCATCAGTTTGCGCGCATTGGCGCGCATAGCTTTGTCGGCGCGGGCAGTCTGGTCACCGAAGATGTTATTCCTTTCGGTATGGTCAGCGGCAATCGGGCGGTTTTGGGGGGGCTGAACCTTGTCGGGCTGAAACGCCGCAACTTTGCCCGCGACGAGATCAATGCATTGCGGGCAGCCTATAAGGATATTTTCCTGACGTCAGACACCAATTTCCAAGAGCGGGTCATACGCGCACGCGCGGCTTATGCCGAAGCTGCTTTGGTTCAGCAGATGATAGAATTCATCGAGGTCGAAAAAAGCCGTGGGTTCTGCTTGCCGTCGTCTGCGTCATCGACATCGGGGGTCTGATTGTCTGCGCTGCCACCTCTGGGACTGATTGCCGGCAACGGCATGTTGCCATATCGGATTATCGAGACCTTACGCGGTTCGGCACGCCCCGTCTTTGCTGTGGGCATTTCCGGAGAAGTTGACGATGGCGTTGCCGACGACATGCATGCGTGGATCGGCCTCGGCCAACTTCAGCGCGCGCGCGACTTGATGCAGCAGGAAGGCGTGCGCGAGGTTGTGATCGTGGGTGGGGTGCAACGACCCAATTTGGCGACGCTCGACTTGGATGAGGGCGGCGCATGGGTTGTCGAGCGCGCGCTGTCAAAAGCCCAGCGTGGCGATAATGCAGTGCTGTCGCTCGTGTTGGATTATTTTGAAGCGCAAGGCTTTGAGATTGTGTCTGCCGCCGAATTATTATCGCCTGCGACGCCCTTGCAGGGACTTTTGACCGACACCGACATGGCGCCCCATCGTCAGGACATGGCACGGGCGGTTGAGATTGCGCGTCATATCGGAGCGCTGGATATCGGGCAGGGCGCGATTGTGGCGCGCGGCATTGTGCTCGGGGTCGAAAGCGTGGAGGGCACGGATGCCATGCTTGCGCGTATCGGTGAACTGTCGGACGAAGTGCGCGGCACCCAAGCTGCGCGCGCCGGTGTGCTGGCTAAAGTTCCCAAACCGCAGCAAGACCGCCGCATTGATTTACCCGCACTCGGGCCGCAAACCGTTGAGGGGGCCGCGCAGGCCGGATTGGCCGGTATTGTGTTCGAGGCTGATGGCGTGCTTTTCGAAGCGCTTGATGCTTGCATTGCGCGCGCCAATCGTGAGGGGCTGTTTTTATTTGGCCTGACGACGGAGGATTTGTGAGCGCGCCGCATATCATGATCGTTGCCGGTGAAACGTCAGGCGATCTTCTCGGCGCAGATCTTATTGCGGCCATGCGTGCCACACATCCCGATGCCGCCTTTTCCGGTGTTGGCGGGCCGGCCATGATACGCGCAGGCTTAGACACGCTATTCGACATGTCTGAAATTGCCGTTATGGGCTTGGGGCCGATTTTGGCAAATTTGCGTCGGCTTTTCGCATTGGTTGATTTAACGGCGGAACATGCCTGCCAAACCCGGCCCGATGCGGTCGTGCTGATTGACAGCCCGGAGTTCAATCACCGCGTGGCGGCGCGCATTAAAAAGTGCCATCCGGATATTCCGGTCATTTGTTATGTTGCGCCGTCTGTTTGGGCGTGGCGGCGCGGACGCGCGCGCAAAATGGCCAAGCATTTCGACGCTGTTTTGTCGCTGTTTCCGTTTGAAAGCCATATTTTCAAGGCGCTTTCAGGCCCGCCGTGCCATTTTGTCGGCCACCCGATTGTCGGGCGGTTTGAGGCGCATGTGGCGCACCAAGATTTTCGGGCAAAGCATAATATTCCGGTCAATGGGTCGCTCTTATGTGTGCTGCCCGGCAGTCGATTGAGTGAAATCCGAAAATTGCTGCCGATTTTTGAACAAACCGTCAAACGCCTCGACAAGCAGATTGAGGGTCTTTCGCTGATTATTCCGGTGGTGGCGCACACGCGCGAAACCGTGCGCGCGCACGTGGCGGACTGGCCTGTCGCAGCGATTTTGGTGGAGGATGAAGCCGATAAGATCGACGCTTTTATGACCGCGGATGCAGCACTGGCGGCGTCGGGAACTGCGACGCTTGAGCTTGGCATGGCCGGATTGCCCAGCGTGGTCGCTTATAAAATGGGGGGGATTATGGGGGCGTTGTTGATGCGTGTCTTGCGCGTACCCTCTGCGGTCATTGTCAATCTGGTGCTCGATGCGCCGATTATTCAGGAGTTTCTGGAAGACCGCTGCACCGGTGATCTCATAACCCCCGCGGTCTATACCCTTTTGGCGGATGCGGCAGTGAACAATGAAAAGCGCGCGCAACTGGCCCCGCTTGCCGATATATTGGGCAAGGCGGGCAAGACGCCCGGCGCAAGTGCGGCGGAAATCATCCAGTCACTCATGCAAAAAAGCGGAAGGGCGCGACCCACGCCCTAGCGGCTGGCAATATCAGTGTAATCGCGCTTGGCGGAGCCGATATAGAGTTGGCGTGGCCGTCCAATACGCTGGCTCGGATCCTCAACCATTTCATTCCATTGCGCCACCCAGCCGACCGTCCGCGCCAGGGCAAACAATACCGTAAACATGGTTGTCGGAAAGCCCATCGCTTTCAGGGTAATGCCGGAATAAAAATCAATGTTCGGGTAGAGTTTCTTGTCGACGAAATATTCGTCATTGAGCGCGATTTTTTCCAGTTCCATGGCGACGTCGAGCAGCGGGTCGTCCTTGATGCCCAACTCGGCAAGCACTTCGTGACAGGTCTGCTGCATAACGCGCGCGCGCGGGTCGTAGTTTTTGTAAACGCGGTGCCCAAATCCCATCAGGCGGAACGGGTCGTCTTTGTCTTTCGCGCGATTTACATATTCGGGAATATTATCGACAGAGCCGATCTCTGAAAGCATATCCAGCGCCGCCTCATTCGCTCCGCCATGCGACGGCCCCCACAAACAGGCAATGCCGGCTGCGATACAGGCAAAAGGATTGGCACCCGAGGAGCCGGCGAGGCGGACGGTTGAGGTCGATGCGTTTTGCTCGTGATCGGCATGCAGAATGAAAATGCGGTCCATGGCGCGTGCCAAGGTCGGGCTGACATTCATTTCTTCGCACGGCACGGAAAAGCACATGTGCAGGAAGTTCGACGCATAGTCCAGATCATTGCGCGGATACACAAATGGTTGACCGATCGAATATTTATACGCCATGGCCGCAATGGTCGGGATTTTTGCAATCAGGCGGCGGCTGGCAATTTTGCGCTGCTCAACATCGTTAATATCTGTGCTGTCGTGATAAAAAGCCGACAGCGCGCCGACCACGCCGACCATAATCGCCATCGGGTGCGCGTCGCGCCGGAACCCGTGGAAAAAACGGTTCATTTGCTCGTGCAGCATTGTGTGGCGTGTGATGGCGGTTTCAAACTCTTCCAATTCCTTGCGGCTCGGCAGTTCGCCATTGAGCAGCAGGTAACAGGTTTCGACAAAACTGCCTTTTTCGGCCAATTGCTCAATCGGATAGCCGCGATGCAGCAAGGTGCCTTCTTCGCCGTCAATATAGGTGATCGATGACTGACAACTGGCTGTCGAGGTAAAACCGGGGTCATAGGTGAACTGTCCGGTTTGGGCATAAAGCGAGGAAACATCGATAACGCTTGGCCCGACAGTGCCTTCATTGATGCCGAAATCATAGGTCTTTCCAAGACTGTTCAGGCCAGCCAATTTTGCATCATCCGCACTCATTGCGTTTCTCCTGTTTCGTGTGTTTTACCAGATTGACGGTGTCATACCACATCACTCGGAAAATCGCTACTATTGGCGCATTTTAATGTGAAATTTGGTCTTCAAGACGCCCCAAAACTTCTGTTTTTTCAAGCAGCGCCACAATGTCGAAAATGCCCGGTGAAGCGGGTGTTCCGGTGAGTGCCGCGCGCAAAGCTGGCGCGATATCGCCCAGTTTGAGATCATGATCGGCCAAAAATGCGCGGATTTCCGCCTCGATTGCCTCGTGCTGCCAGTTTTCCAGCGATGCCAGCCTTAATGACAGCGCCGCCAGATGCGCGCGCGTATCCGGGGTGAGCGCTTTGGCGGCTTTTGCGGCCAAAGTGAGGGGTCGCTTGGTGATGAGAAACTGGCCCATATCGGCGATTTCGTGCAGATTTTTGGCGCGCTCCTTCAACACCGGCATGGCCGTTTGGAGCGTGGCGCGCACAGGCTCAAAATCGGGCGCCACCGCGCAAACAAGGGCGGCGAGGGCGGTGTCGTCGTGTTGGCGTATGTGGTGGCCGTTCACGTTTTCTAGCTTGGTCATATCAAAGCGTGCGGGCGACTTGCCAATCGCTTCGAGCCCGAACCAGTCAACAAGTTGCTCGGTCGTGAAAATTTCTTCATCGCCATGGCTCCAGCCCAGGCGCGCCAGA
>CAJXCG010000082.1 GCA_913051715.1 uncultured Rhodobiaceae bacterium | reverse complement strand
GCTGTATTGGTCTGCCGACCACATTGCTGGCGGCCCATCCTGCCGCTTATCCGCAAGCGGGCGCTCCTGCGGGCGGGGCTTTGCCCGCCGCGCAAATCACGGAATTTGTCGACTGGTTGCTATCCGCCAATGCCTTTGACGGGCTGGCCGGTATTTTGACCGGCTATATGCCCAGCGTCGACCATGTCGAAGCGACCGCCAAGGCGATTGACCTGATCCGCGCTGAAAAACCGGACTTAAGCGTATTGTGCGACCCGATATGCGGCGACGATAACCGGCTTTATTTGCCACAAGAAGTTGCCGCCGCGCTGGGCGAACACCTCCTGCCGCGCGCCAGCATCGCGACGCCCAATTTGTTTGAACTCGGACATCTGGCGGGCACCGGCCCGCTCGAGCAAACCCAGGACGCCGCGCGCGCCGCGCTGCAACTCAGTGTGCCGGAAATTGTCGTCACATCGGCGCCGGGTCCAGACGGACGCATTGCCACCATGCTGGTCAGCGATCAATTATTGCGCTGCGAAACCATTGCCGTGCCGCAAGTGCCGCACGGCATGGGCGATCTTTTTTCCGCGCTTTATTTGGGACTGCATTTGCGTCAGGACAAAATGGCCCTGGGCATTGCCACCTCGACCATGGCGAAGCTTGCCGCCAAAAGCGCAAATAAAAACGTGCTGCCCAGCAGTCAGATAGAATTGGAAAAAGCCGCGTTGCAGGAAACGCTCAGCCTGCCGTCGTAAAATCACGCCGCGCGCGGTGCGGTTACATAATCGCGCACCAGTAGCTCGGCAATTTGCACAGCGTTCAACGCGGC
The DNA here is from genome assembly GCA_913051715.1 of uncultured Rhodobiaceae bacterium. Classification (GTDB taxonomy): domain Bacteria; phylum Pseudomonadota; class Alphaproteobacteria; order RS24; family RS24; genus UBA7378. The sequence goes on along the minus strand of CAJXCG010000082.1, from coordinate 6,370 downwards.
GCCTTTGCGAAGATTATCGGATACCACCCACATGCTCAGCCCGTTCTCGACCGACGGGTCAACCCGCAGCCGCGAGACAAATGTCTCATATTCACCGACACATTCCACAGGCGTGACATAGCCTTCATCTTCGCGTCGATCGACCAGCAAAACGCCCGGCGCGTGCTCGAACGCCGCGCGCGCCTCGGCTTCGCTGATCGGGTTTTCAAACTCGATATTCACCGCCTCGCTATGGCCGACAAAAACCGGCACACGCACGCAAGTCGCGTTCATGCGAATTTCTGGGTCGAGCATTTTTTGGGTTTCGACCACCATTTTCCACTCTTCTTTCGTATCGCCATTATCGCGGAAGACATCAATATGCGGGATAACATTAAACGCGATCTGCTTGGTGAAATGCTCGCGCGTTAAATCATCGTTCACAAACACGGCGCGGGTTTGCGAAAACAATTCGTCCATCGCCGCATTGCCCGCGCCCGACACCGACTGATAGGTCGCAACCACCACCCGGCGGATTTTGGCAATATCGTGCAGGGGTTTGAGCGCCACAACAAGCTGTGCCGTCGAACAGTTTGGATTGGCGACAATATTGCGCTGCGTATATCCGGCAAGATCACCGGGATTTACCTCCGGCACAATCAGCGGCACATCGGCCTCCATGCGATAGAGCGAGGAATTGTCAATGACCACGCAATTCGCCGCAGCTGCCTTGGGCGCGTATTCTTTCGCCGGGCCGGAGCCACACGCAAACAGCGCAATATCGGCGGCGGCAAAATCGTAAAATTCCAACGCCTGACATTTCAGCGTCTTGTCGCCAAAGCTGACCTCTTTGCCCTGGCTGCGGCGCGAGGCAACCGCATCCACACGCGCAACGGGAAAATTGCGTTCGGCCAGAATGTTCAGCATTTCGCGCCCGACATTGCCGGTCGCACCAATCACGGCAACCACATAGCTCATCTCAGCTCCCCAATTCGTCAAGCGCTTGCAAAACCGCATCACCCATCGCGCTGGTGCCGACCAGTTGCATATCGGGCTGCATAATGTCTCCGGTACGAAAGCCTTTATCGAGCACCTGCATCACGGCGCGCTCGAGCAAGTCGGCATCCGCGCCGCGATCGAAGGTATATTTCAGCGCCATGGCAAAACTCATAATCGAGGCAATCGGATTGGCCTTGCCCTGTCCGGCAATATCGGGCGCCGAGCCGTGCACGGGTTCATAAAGCGCGCGCGCGCGGCCCGTGGCGGCGTCCGGCGCACCCAGCGAGGCCGAGGGCAACATGCCCAGCGACCCTGTAAGCATGGCGGCAACATCCGACAATATGTCGCCGAACAGATTATCCGTCACCAGCACATCATATTGCTTGGGCTGACGGACAAGCTGCATGGCGCAATTATCAGCCAGAACGTGCTGCAATTCGATTTCGGGATAATCCGCCGCAATGACCCGATTGACCTCTTCAAACCAAAGCTGGCCGCTTTCCATCACATTGCGTTTTTCCGAGCTTGCCAGTTTTTTGGTGCGCTTCATGGCGATATCAGCCGCCACGCGTGTAATGCGTTCAATCTCATAAGTCTCATAGACTTGCGTGTTGACCCCGCGTCGCTGACCGTTGCCCAGATCGGTTATGCCGCGCGGCTCGCCGAAATAAACCCCGCCCGTCAGCTCGCGCACGATTAAAATATCCAAGCCCTCAACCAAGTCGCGCTTCAGCGACGAAGCCTCGGCGAGCGCGGAAAAACAAATCGCCGGACGCAAATTTGCAAACAGTTCCAGATCGGCGCGCAGACGCAGCAACCCCGCTTCGGGGCGCGCCGCATAGTCGACATTGTCCCATTGCGGCCCGCCAACCGCGCCCAGCAAAACCGCGTCGGCGGCCAGTGCTTTTTCCATTGCCGCATCGGAAATGGCCGCGCCATGCGCGTCATAGGCGCACCCGCCGACAAGGTCGTGGTCGATGGAAACTTCAAACCCCTTATGCGTGCCAAACCAGTCAATGATGCGGGTCACCTCGCCCATCACTTCGGGGCCGATACCATCGCCCGGCAGGATCAGAATATTTTCCATCTATCGCCTCTTTTCGTCCGCGCGCAAACGCCTAGCGCCACGGCTGGTCTTCGAGATCCGCCTCATATGCGGCAATCTCGTCGCTTTGTTTTAAGGTAAGCGCTATGTCGTCCAGACCTTCCAAGAGACAGGTTTTACGAAACGCATCCACCTCGAAATTAATGACCCCGCCATCGGGCCCGCGAATTTCTTGGGCTTCCAGATCAATGCTCAAACCGGCATTGGCGCCGCGTTCGGCATCATCCATCAGCTTGTCGATATCTTCTTGCGGCAAAACGATCGGCAAAATGCCGTTTTTAAAACAATTATTGTAAAAAATATCGGCAAAGCTCGGCGCGATGACGCATTTGATACCGAAATCCAGCAGCGCCCATGGCGCGTGTTCGCGGCTGGAACCGCAACCGAAATTTGCACCCGCCACCAAAATTTGCGCGTTGCGATAGGCCGGTTGATTGAGCACGAAATCTTCGATCTCACTGCCGTCATCGCCATAGCGCATTTCGTCAAACAGGTTTTTGCCCAGCCCCGAACGCTTGATGGTTTTGAGAAACTGCTTGGGAATGATCATGTCGGTATCAACATTGATCATGTTCAGCGGCGCGGCCACGGCATCAAGTTTGCTAAATTTTTCCATGTTTTTCTCCTTGTCCGGTGCCTCAGGCGGTCTCGAAATCGCGTATATCGGCAAAGCGACCGGTTACGGCAGCCGCCGCAGCCATGGCCGGCGACACCAAATGCGTGCGTCCGCCGCGTCCCTGTCGGCCTTCAAAATTGCGGTTGGAGGTCGAGGCACAACGCTCGCCCGGCTCTAGTTTATCGGCGTTCATTGCCAGACACATTGAGCACCCCGGCTCGCGCCACTCAAAACCGGCGGCTTTGAAAATCGCGTCCAGCCCCTCGGCCTCAGCCTGCTGCTTTACCAGGCCAGAGCCCGGCACCACCATGGCCGACACATTTGCTGCCACTTGGCGGCCCTCAGCAACTTTCGCCGCCGCGCGCAAATCCTCAATACGGCTATTGGTACACGAGCCGATAAACACGCGGTCGATGGCAATATCCTGCATTTTCGTGCCCGCACTCAGCCCCATATAATCGAGCGCGCGCGCCACGGCGCGGCGCTGTCCTTCGTCTTCAATCGCGGCCGGATCGGGCACTGTGCCGTCAATCGACACAACATCTTGCGGGCTGGTGCCCCAGGTGACCAAAGGCGGCAGATTGGCAGCGTCAATGGTAATTTCATGGTCAAAGACGGCATCATCATCGGATTTGAGCGTGCGCCAATAATCGACCGCCGCGTCCCATGCTGCACCTTCGGGCGCTTTGGCGCGGCCTTTCAAAAAGGCGAAGGTTTTTTCATCCGGCGCAATCAGACCCGCGCGCGCGCCCGCCTCGATCGACATATTGCACAGCGTCATGCGCCCTTCCATCGACAAAGCCTCGATCGCGGGGCCCGCATATTCCAGCACACAGCCCGTGCCGCCGGCAGTGCCGATCTCGCCAATAATCGCTAGCGCGATATCCTTGGCGGTCACATGCGATGGTGCGTCGCCGACAACATTGATGCGGAAATTTTTGGCCTTGGTCTGGATCAGCGTTTGCGTAGCCAGCACATGCTCGACCTCGGATGTGCCGATGCCGTGCGCCAGAGCACCAAACGCGCCATGTGTGGAAGTGTGGCTGTCGCCGCATACAATCGTCAGCCCGGGCAGGGTGAAGCCTTGCTCCGGCCCGGCGACATGCACAATGCCTTGGCGAATGTCGTCCATCGCCAAATATTCGATGCCGAACTCGGCGCAGTTGGCCTCCAGCGTTTCGATCTGCAATTTGCTTTCGGGGTCTTCGATCGCCGCCAGACCGCCCGACCGATCCGTGGTCGGAATATTGTGGTCGGCTACCGCAAGTGTTTTTTGCGGCGCGCGCGGGCGGCGTCCGGCCATACGCAGGCCTTCAAAGGCTTGCGGGCTGGTCACCTCGTGCACCAAATGGCGGTCAATATATAACAGGCAATTTCCATCATCTTGCGCGGATACAAGATGGGCCTGCCAGATTTTATCGTATAATGTGGTTCCGGACATTAATGCCTCTCTGTCTTCCCGGAGGTCACCCCCGGTCTGGTTGGGGTGGGCCGCCTTAGGAGGATAGATTAGGCGTCGGCGCTAACGCCGGAGTCCTCCTGGGCAGCCGGTGGAATTGTATCAGCCCCGGCCGCCGGGGTTTCTTTGCCCGTTTTGAGACGGCGCTCGGCAATACGGGCCGCTTTACCGGTAAGCCCACGCAAATAGTATAGTTTCGCGCGCCGAACACGACCGCGACGCACCACTTCAATGCTGGCAACCAAAGGGCTGTAAATCGGAAACACGCGCTCGACGCCCTCACCATAGGAGATTTTACGCACGGTAAAGTTTTCGTTCAACCCGCCGCCCGAACGCGCAATGCACACGCCTTCAAAGGCCTGCACGCGCTCGCGCGAGCCCTCGATCACCTTCACATTGACCTTGACCGTATCGCCCGGCTGAAAATCCGGCACGGATTTCTCGGCCTCGAACGCGGCAATCTGCTCTTTTTCAATTTCATCAATCAGGTTCATGGTGGCAACCTCGATCTGGCGAAATTCGCCAATAGTATTTCAAGATGGCGTGACGTAGCACTAAACAGGGCTTTTGTCACCCCTTCAATCGGTTTTTTTGGCGATAAGGCTTGCGGTTAGCCGCTTTTTTCGTCATCCGGCTTTTTCGGCGCGCCAACACGGTTGCGCGCTTGAAACCGCGCCCATAAATCAGGCCGCCGCGCAGCGGTAATTTCTTGCGCACGTGCGCGCCGCCACGCGGCGATGTCGCCGTGATTGCCCGACGTTAAAACGTCAGGGATATCGCGTCCCTGCCAGCTTGCGGGCCGCGTATATTGGGGATATTCCAGCAAATCATCGGTAAAACTTTCCTCGTCATGCGACGCCGCCGACCCCATCACCCCGGGCAGAAGCCGGATAATCGCGTCCAGCATGGCAAATGCAGCCACCTCGCCGCCCGACAATATGTAGTCGCCAAGCGACACTTCGCGCAAATCATGGGCCTCGATAAACCGCTCATCGACCCCTTCAAATCGGTTGCACATGAAAATCGCGCCACCCCCGGCGGACAGATCTGCCGCCATTTTCTGCGTAAACGGCACCCCGCGGGGGCTGGGCAGCAAAACCGGCAGATCGCCAGCTTTATTGCGGGTTTCAGTGAGCGCGGCGGAGGCAATATCAGCGCGCAACACCATGCCCGCGCCGCCGCCGGCCGGGGTGTCGTCCACCGTGCGATGGCGGCCTGTGCCAAATGCGCGTAAATCATGCGCCCGGCAAGCCCAAGCTCCGGTTTCGAGTGCCCGCCCCGACAGGCTGGTGCCCAAAGGCCCGGGGAACATATCCGGAAACAGGGTGATAATGTGGGCCTGCCAAGCCGCCTGTTTGTGTGAAGATGCGCTCATTACATGACCTCCCCATCAGCTTCGGACAGGTCTTCGTCGTCAGACACCGGCAAAATAACGGTGACATGGCCCGCCTCAAGGTCAATGCGCGGCACGCAATCACGCGTAAACGGCACAAACACGCCGTCAATATCCAGCAGGTCACCGGCACCAAAATCATGCACGGCGCGTACCGTGCCGATGCGCGCGCCGTCGGGCATGTGCGCCTCAAGACCAATAAGATCGGTGTGGTAAAATTCTTCCCCATCGTCCAGCACGGGCAGCATGTCGCGCGGCACGCACAGCATTTCGCCCTTCAACGCCGCCGCCTGCTCGCGCGTGGTGATATGCTCCAGCATGAGCCGCGCACCTGCCTTATCGGGTTGAATGTCGCGGACAACATAACGGCGCTTGCCCGACGCATCGCGCAATGCGCCGTAAGTGCCCAAGCTAAGGGGGTCGCCCGTAAAGGTTTTGACGCGCAGCGCACCGCGTACACCATGCGTGCCCGTGACAATACCCAGACAGACAAGTCCGTCGGCAGGTGTTTGCGTAAGCGGGCGGGTCAATTAGGCGTCCTTTTCACCCTCATCATCAGAGGCCTCATCAGCAGGTGCCTCTTCTGCGGGGGCTTCCTCTTCAGCAGGCGCTTCTTCAGCAGGCGCCTCATCTGCGGGAGCTTCTTCAGCAGATGCCTCTTCAGCAGGTGCCTCTTCAGCGGGAGCTTCTTCAGCAGATGCCTCTTCTGCGGGAGCTTCTTCAGCAGGTGCCTCTTCTGCGGGAGCTTCCTCGGCGGGCGCTTGTGCTGCTGCGGCGGCTTCTTCCTCGGCAGCGCGTTTGGCTTCTTCAGCGGCTTCC
>CAJXCG010000081.1 GCA_913051715.1 uncultured Rhodobiaceae bacterium | reverse complement strand
AGCACGGCAAATCCGACAAGCGGCCCGAAAATCTCCGGTCGCCCGATGAGCGACTGATCGGGCTGGGCCCCCTGCCGCAATAGCACCGAAATACCATTGCCAACGCTGGCATAAACAAATGCACCCGGAATAATGCCGATATAGGTTGTCAGCGCAAATACCGAAAACCGCACACCGATGAGTGCGGCCCCGAGATTGACGAGGAAAAACGGAAAAACAGGCAGCAAGCGCAACACTAAAAGATACGACCAAGCATCGCGATTAAATGCGGCTTCAAAGCGTGTGAGGCGCGCGCCAAAACGCGATCTGAGTGTGTCGCCCAGCACATATTTTGCCATTAAAAACATAACCGCCGCGCCAGTCCCCGCGCCCAGCACAGCCAGCGTCCCGCCCAGCCAAACCCCGAACAGCAAACCGCCGCTCAACGTCAGCCAGATGGCACCGGGCAAAGACAGCGCAACGGCAACAATATAAACGCCGACATAGATCGCCGCCGCGGGCAGGCGGTGAGCAGCCACGCCACGGCGCAAAAACTCTTCATTTTCGGCCAGCGCCGCATAGCTCAGATAAGCCCCGAGATCGAAATAGAAAAACGCCGCCAGACCACTTAGAAATAGCCCCAGCACGAAAATTCGCTGCGCCGCCTTCGGCGCGTCATTGCCAGTGTTTTGCGTCATTCTTGTGTCTTGCCCGAAACACGGGGTGAATTCAAGAATATATGCGTCGCGCGCATTGACTTTACGGGCTAATTTCGCTAAATCGTGCCCTCGTCGCGCAACACATCCTTTAGGAGTAAATGACGTGAAAAGAACTTTCCAGCCGAGCAATCTGGTGCGTAAACGCCGCCACGGTTTTCGGTCGCGCATGGCAACCAAGGGTGGTCGTCTCGTGTTGGCGCGTCGCCGCGCGCGTGGCCGTAAGCGCCTTTCAGCCTAAATCAGACTCATGACACCCGACCGGCCTGCGCTTCATACGCTGCGTGTCAGGCGGGAGTTTTTGGCTGTCGCAAAAGGCGACAAGAAGGTTCGGCGCGGTCTGGTGCTGCAGGCGCGCGCGCGCCAGCCCGACACAAATGATGCCGCCATCAGATTTGGCCTGACAGCAACCAAGAAAATCGGCAACGCCGTGATACGCAACCGCACCCGCCGTCGTCTGCGGGTTTTGGCGCGTGAAATTTTATCTGCCCATGGGCAGCCGGGCTATGATTATGTACTAATCGGGCGTGCGGCCACAAAACACCGGACTTGGGACAGCTTGCGAACGGATTTGCGTTCGGCACTCACCCAGCTTCACGGGCGCAGGAATAAAGAGGAGTAAGCTTGTGCAGGATAATAATAGTAATTTTCTGATGGCCGTTGTGTTGAGCCTCGGGGTTTTGCTGGGCTGGCAATTTTTTGTTGTCGAGCCCCGACTGGCCGAAGAACGCGCCCGCCAGCTTGCCGCAGCCGAAGAAGCCGCCGCGCTTGCCGAAATCGCTGGCGAGGGGCCTGCGCCCGACTCGCAGCTGCGCGCGCCAGCCCCCGCAGGCCGGTCTGATAATGCCCCGAGCATTGCCGGTGCCCCCAATGCGAAGGGTGCGACGGGTGCAGAGCGCACACCCACAGGCAAAACTGCACGTGCCGGCGCTTTCGCGCAAAGCCCACGCATTGCCATCGAAACCGACCAAATATCAGGGTCGATCGCTTTGATGGGAGCACGTTTTGATGATTTGATTTTGGGCGGCTATGCCGAAACGCTGGCGGCGGATGCCCCGCGCCAGCGTATTTTGCAGCGTCAATATGAAAATGGTCACTGGCAAGTGCATCATGGCTGGGTCGGTGCCGACGGCGCGAATGTCACCCTGCCCGGCCCGACAAGCCTGTGGCGTGTGGTCGAAGGCACGGTTTTGACGCCGTCCAGCCCGGTCACCCTTGCCCACACGACGCCCGAAGGCGTCGAATTGCGCCAGCGGATCGAAGTGGACAATGATTTTATGTTCACCATCACCCACACAGCCCAGAACAATTCCGGCGACACGCTGACGCTTTATCCGTTTGCCCAGATCACCCGAACCGGACGCCCGCAGACCAGTAATCTGTTTATTCTGCATGAAGGGGCCATTGGTTTTTTTGGCGAAGAGGGGCTGGAAGAACTCGATTATGACGACCTCATTGACGCGCGGGTCGTGTCAAAACAGGCGGCGACGGGCTGGCTTGGCGTTACTGACAAATATTGGGCGACAGCCATTATACCGCCGCAAGATGCGAGCTTTTCAGCGCGCTTTACCGGCGACAGCGCGGACGCGCGCGCCGACGAAGTGTTTCGCGGCGATTATCTGCTGGCCGGCCGCACGCTTGCCGCCGGCGACGAAACCGCGCTTGTGACCCGGGTTTTTGCCGGTGCCAAGGTCGTGGATCTGGTTGACAGCTATGCCGAAGACGGCATTACGCGGTTTGACCTGTTGATCGATTGGGGCTGGTTTTACTTCCTGACCAAGCCAATGTTCCGCGCCTTGCAGCTATTTTACGACCTGGTGGGCAATTATGGCGTTTCCATTTTAATCGTCACCGTGCTCATCAAGGCGGTGTTTTTCCCGCTTGCCAGCCGCTCCTACGAAACCATGGCGAAAATGAAAAAGCTGCAGCCGCGCATGCTGCAAATCCGCGAGCAATATAAAGACGACAGGCAAGCCCAACAGCAGGAATTGATGAAAATCTACCGCGAGGAGAAGTTGAACCCGCTGGCGGGCTGTTTGCCGATTTTGCTGCAAATCCCGGTTTTCTTCGCGCTGTACAAAGTGCTTTTCGTCACCATCGATATGCGCCATCAGCCATTTTTCGGCTGGATCACGGATTTGTCGGCACCCGATCCGACCTCGCTGTTCAATCTGTTCGGCCTGATACCTTGGGACCCGCCCTCATTTCTCATGCTCGGCATTTGGCCGTTATTGATGGGCCTGACCATGTTTGTGCAAATGCAGATGAACCCGCCGCCGCCCGACCCGATTCAGGCGCGCATGTTTCAAATTCTGCCGATTTTCTTCACCTTCATTCTGGCTGGGTTCCCCGCCGGGCTGGTTATTTACTGGGCGTGGAATAATTTCTTGTCGATTTTGCAACAGGGGTTGATCATGCGCCGCAATGATGTGGAGATTGAACTGCTTGCCAATATCGGCTTTTCGGGCCGGGCACAAAAGCAGGGCAATGACGGCACCAATGATGGAAAAGACTGACGCCGACCACCTCGCCGCCGCGGGTCGCTGGCTTTTTGCACGCGGGTGCGAGTTTCGGCTGGGGGTCACACATGTCGAGGCATTGCCCGCGCCCGACCGAACCGAAGTGGCTTTTGCGGGCAGATCAAATGTCGGCAAATCCAGCCTGCTCAATGCCATTACCGGACAAAAAGCGCTGGCGCGCACCTCCAACACGCCGGGGCGCACACAGGAGCTTAATTTCTTCATGTTGGCGCCAAACCTTGGAAGCGATGGGGGCAATGGCGCTGCTTGGCTGGTCGATTTGCCGGGCTATGGCTACGCGCGCGAGAGCAAAAGCAAAATCGCGGCCTGGAACAAATTGCTCGAACAATATTTGCGCGGACGGCCAAACCTGCGCCGCGTGTTTGTGCTGATCGACAGCCGACACGGTCTGAAAGCCAATGATATGTCGATGATGGATGATTTTGACCGCACCGCCGTGTCGTATCAGGTGGTGCTGACAAAGGCCGACAAAATAAGCCAGCCCGCGCTGGACGCTGTCATCGCAAAAACCCAAGCCGCGCTTGTAAAGCGGGTCGCGGCGCATCCCGAAATCATCGCCACTTCAAGCGAAAAAGGGTTGGGGCTGGACGCGGTGCGCGGCGCGATTGCCGGTCTGGTTGAACTCGATGCTTTGGGCTATAACCGCGATAAGCATATTGACGGGGCAGATTTCTGATGAGTTCAAAACCCAAAACAAAAAGGCCCGCATCTTCGGATGACTGGATCGCGCAAGCCCATGTTCTGACCGAAGCCCTGCCCTTTATGCAGCGCTATGACCGCAAGACCGTGGTCATAAAGTATGGCGGTCACGCCATGGGCGATGCCGAACTTGCAAGCCAATTCGCGCGCGATGTGGTGCTGCTCAAGCAGTCGGGCGTCAATCCGGTTATTGTCCATGGCGGCGGGCCGCAAATCGCCTCCATGCTGGCGCGGCTGAACATCAAAAGCCGCTTCGCGGGCGGCTTGCGGGTAACCGATGCGGAAACCATCGAAGTCGTGGAAATGGTGCTGGCGGGTGCGATCAACAAGCAAATTGTGACCGCGCTGAACCAAGCAGGCGGGCGCGCGGTCGGGCTGTCGGGCAAGGATGGCGACCTGATTGTTGCCAGCAAAACCCGCGCGCGCAAAAGCGCAGCGCAGTCAAATGTCGAAAAAGCGGTCAATCTTGGTTTTGTCGGCACGCCGAAGAAAATCAATACGGATATTCTCGATACCATGCTGCGTTCGGACATTATTCCCGTCATTGCGCCCATCGCCACTTCGGAAAAAGGCCAGACCCTCAACGTCAATGCCGATGTCGCCGCGGGTGCGCTGGCGGGTGCGCTGAAGGCCGAGCGGCTTTTGATGCTGACGGATGTGAAAGGTGTGCTGGACGCCAAAGGCAAAATCATCCCACGCCTGTCGCAGGCGCGCGCGCGCACGCTCATCCGCAATGGCACGGCAAAAGACGGCATGATCCCGAAATTGGAAACGGCCACCGCAGCGGTCAAAAACGGCGTGGCGGCAACCGTGATACTGGATGGCCGCGTGCCTCACGCCATTTTGCTCGAACTTTTCACCGAACTGGGCGCGGGTACTTTGATTGAATAGGACGTCAGGTGGTTTTTCACATCGCCCGAAAATTTGATTTGTTTGCGCGGCGTGGCTTGTGCGTCGCGGCAGCGGTGTTTGGGCTTGGTTTGCTTACCACCGCGCCCGCGCATGCCAAATTGCGGCTGTGCAATGAAACCAGCTATGTCCTGACGGTCGCCACCGCATTCCAGCTTGGCTCGGCAAGCAAAACCGAAGGGTGGCAGTCTGTTTTGCCGGGCACGTGCAAGACCGCGTTGAAAAATATTCCCGACGGCGCGGGCGCTTTTGTCCACGCCGTATCGCATCCGGCGCATAATGCCGACAAACTGGTGTTTGACGGCAGCGAGCGTTTCTGCATTGGCCCACGCGAGCGCCAATTCACCGTTGAGGGCCGCCGGGAATGTCGCAAGCGCGGCTACGTCTCCGCGAATTTTGCGCCGGTTTCCATGGATGCCACGCGCCCTACCGTTACTTTTACCGAAGATGATAATTTCGGGCGTCTGGCGGTGATGGCGGGCATCCAACGCCTGCTGGGTGATATTGGATATGAAACCGGCACGATTGACGGTTTTGGCGGCGTACGCACGCGCGAAGCGGTTTCGGCGTTCAAACTGCGTTATCAAATTCGCGGCAATCCCGGCAATAGCGATTTGCTCGCGCGTTTGCTCGACACCGCCGCCGAGCAATCGCAGGAGCGCGGGCTGATCATGTGCAACAAAACCGACTATCTCGTTTGGGCCGCGACCGGCATTGTGCGCGAAGACAGTTTTGAGAGCCGCGGGTGGCACCGCATCGACGCCAAAGACTGCGCGCAAGTCATTAACAGCAATCTCGACGATAAATATTATTTCTACTATGCCGAAGCCGTGACCGAAACCGGACGCCAAGCCGTGCGTGCCGGACGACCGGTTTTATGGCAGGGCGATTTTACCATGTGTACCAAATCCACCCGCTTTGTTATCACTGACCGCGAAGACTGTCGGGCGCGCGGATTGGATACCGCCAGATTTCGCCGCATTGACACAGGCACGGCGCGCAAATGGCGCGTGGATTTGGACTGATCGGGCATGGATGAATTTTCCGAAATAAACAGCTGGGTTTTTGACCTCGACAACACATTATATCCGGCGCAGCACAATTTATTCGCGCAAGTCGACACGCGCATGACGGCGTTCATTCAAGACGCCCTGTCGGTGTCGCGCGCGGAAGCCTATCGTCTGCAAAAAGATTATTTGCGCGATTACGGCACCACGCTGGCCGGGCTGATGAACCGCCATAATATGGCACCCGACGCGTTTCTCGATTTTGTCCACGACATTGATGTGAGTGTGCTGGCCCCCGATACCGCCTTGCGCGACATGATTGACGCCCTGCCCGGGCGCAAATTCATTTTCACAAATGGTACGCAAGACCACGCGGCGCGTGTTGCCTCGCGCTTGGGCATTTACGATTTGTTTCACGATGTTTTCGACATTGTCAGCGCCAATTACGTCCCCAAGCCCAATGCCCAAATTTATCCGGCCATGCTCGCGCAATTCGGCATCGACGCCGCGCGCAGCGCGTTTTTCGAGGATATGGCGCGCAATCTGCCGCCCGCACGCGCGCTGGGCATGACAACGATTTTGCTGCGCGCGCCGGACACGCCCGAATACGGCGCGCCGGTGGCACCGGAACATATCGACCATCACGCGCCCGACGTAAAAGACATTCTGGCGCGCATCCTTAATCATCTGGGCAACGCAACCGGATAATGCCCCGTTCACGCCCCGTTTTGGCCCCGTTCAGACCCTGTTAATGCCCCGTTAATGCCCCGTTAATGCCCCGTTAATGCGTTGACTTGCCGCCTTGGGCTGTTAAGTATCGCGTGGTAATTTTAGGCAAATTTCGGAGCACAGTGATGAACCTCGAAAAACTGGAAAACCTGATCGACGCCGCCTTTGAAGATGCTGCTGCGTTGACGCCCGACACACAAGGCGACATCCGCGACGCGGTCGATGCCGCGCTTGACCTTCTGGATGCGGGCACGGTGCGTGTGGCCGAAAAAATCGGCAATGACTGGCGCGTCAATCAGTGGCTTAAAAAAGCGGTTTTGCTGTCTTTCCGGTTGAACGCCATGACCACCATCTCGGCCGGGCCGGGCGATGCAAATTGGTGGGACAAAGTGGCGTCCAAATTTGAAGGCTGGGACAGCGCGCGCTTCACCGAGGCGGGCTTTCGCGCCGTGCCAAACTGCGTCGTACGCCGCTCGGCTTATATTGCACCGGGCGTTGTGCTGATGCCGAGCTTTGTCAATCTGGGGGCCTATGTCGACAGCGGCACTATGGTCGACACTTGGGCGACCGTGGGCTCGTGCGCGCAAATCGGCAAAAATGTGCATATTTCGGGCGGCGCCGGCATTGGCG
>CAJXCG010000080.1 GCA_913051715.1 uncultured Rhodobiaceae bacterium | reverse complement strand
AGCCACCCACCCAAGGCCCGACAACCGCGCCGCCACGTCCCAAGCCGAGCACCACGCCGACACCCGAGCCGAGCACGGCGGCAGGAAAGCTCTCGGCGAACAGCCCGATCGAGCCGCTAATAACCGCAAATAAGAAGAAACCGGATACCACTCCCGCCAATAACATGGCGTCAAACGAGCCGGTGAACATCGGGAAACACGCCACCGAGGCCGTGCTGCCCAATAAGGCAAGCAACATCAAACGTCTGAGCAAGAAAAACCGGGACAATATGGCAATAACAACCGATCCCGTCAGGCCGCCAATGCTAATCATCGCCAGAACCTCAGTGCCTTCAATGGCCGAATAGCCAATATCGGTAACCGCAGGCGGCATCCATTTCACGAAGTAATAATAGGTTAAAATATTGCCCAGATAGCAGGCGATCATGACAAATGTGATGCGCGCCGTTTTGCCCTGGAACAAGCGCATGGGTGAGACACTCTCGACCTCTGCCTGAGCCGAGGCCATGTGAAAATCCTCATTGTGGCCTATTTGGTGCAGCGTGGCAGAAATCTGCTGCTCGGCCCCTGTCGGACGCCGACGCTCCAAAAAGCCAATCGACTCGGGCACGAAAAAATATACCAGCGGAAGGAAACAGGCGCTGGCCGCAGAGCCGAATAAAAAGATCGACCGCCAATCATAATGTGTCAGCAAAGGCGCGGCGATTTTACTGGCCAGGAAAATGCCGAACGTATAGCCGCCCGCGACGAGAATAACCGTCAGCCCGCGATTTTTGGCATTGCTGTATTCCGACGACAAAGCCGTACCGGTGGCTAATATGCCGCCGATACCAATACCGGTAAACACGCGCGATACCGCCAATATTTCTTTGTTGGGCGCAAATCCCGAAGCCGCCATGCCCAGCGATATAACCAATAAGCACAACAAAAACACCAATCGCCGACCATGTTTATCGGTCATGGAGCCGATGAAAATCAGGCCGCCGGCCATGCCGAGAAACTCCAGCGGCAATAAAAAACCTAGCTCGGCCTTCGACAGACCCCATTCCTGACTCATACCGGCGGCAGCCAGTGAAATCGACATCACATCATAGCCGTCAATCGCCATCCCAATGGTGCATATGGCCACCACAATCCACTGCTGCAGACGCATGGGGGCTTGATTCAAAATCTCACCCGGGGTTTTTATCGCACTAGCACTCACGCCATCCTCCTCATAGTTTCGGAAAGTCTCCCCGCGACCACGGGGCAAAGTCAATTCGAAAATATGAAAACCTGTATTATGCGCTCGCGATTTATTTTATTCCCACTCAATCGTGCCAGGCGGTTTCGAGGTGATGTCATAAACCACACGGTTAATGCCGCGCACTTCATTGATAATGCGGGTTGAGACGCGGGCTAAAAACTCATGACTATAGGGGAAATAATCCGCTGTCATGCCATCGGTTGAGGTGACAGCGCGCAAGGCGCAAACATAATCATATGTGCGGCTGTCGCCCATAACGCCGACGGTACGCACAGGCAGCAACACGGCAAAGGCTTGCCAAATGTCGTCATAAAGGCCGCTTTTGCGAATTTCGTCGAGATAGATCAGGTCGGCTTTGCGTAAAATGTCGAGCTTTTCTTGGCTAATGGCACCGGGAATACGAATGGCAAGACCGGGGCCGGGAAATGGATGACGCCCGACAAAAGCCTCCGGCAGCCCCAGTTCACGCCCCAGTGCCCGCACTTCGTCTTTGAACAATTCGCGCACCGGCTCAACCAGTTTCATGTTCATGCGCTCGGGCAGACCACCGACATTATGGTGGCTTTTGATGGTAACGCTGGGCCCGCCTGTAAATGACACGCTTTCAATCACATCCGGATAAAGCGTGCCTTGCGCCAGAAAATCCGCGCCGCCAATCGCCTTGGCCTCGGCCTCGAAAATATCGATAAATGTGCCGCCGATAATTTTGCGTTTGGCCTCGGGATCGTCCACGTCGGCCAGTTTGTCGAGAAACACAGGCCCCGCATCTTTATGGATCAGGCGAATGTTGAAATGATCGCGGAAAAGTCCGACCACTTCATCGCTCTCGCCCGCGCGCATCATGCCGGTGTCGACGTAAACGCAGGTGAGTTGATCGCCAATGGCCTCGTGCAGCAACACAGCCACAACGGAACTGTCAACACCGCCGGAAAGCCCACAAATCACGCGCCCGTCGCCCACTTGCGCGCGAATGTCGGCAATCGCTTTTTCGCGGAACGCCGCCATCGTCCAATCGCCGCTGCATCCGGCGATATTATGCGTAAAATTATGCAACAGCGCTGCGCCATCGGGTGTGTGCACCACTTCGGGGTGAAACTGCACGCCGTAAATCCGGCGCGTATCGTCGGCAATGGCAGCAAACGGTGCATTATCGCTGGTGGCGACCACTGAAAACCCGTCCGGCAAGGCGTTCACCCGGTCGCCATGGCTCATCCAAACGGGCAGCTTATCGCCGGCCGATGCAAAGCCGTCAAACAAGCCATGCGCGGCCTCCACTTTCAGCTCGGCGCGCCCGAACTCGCGTTCGTCGGATTGTTCAACGCTGCCCCCAAGCTGCGCGCACAGGGCTTGCTGCCCATAGCAAATGCCCAAAATCGGCGTGCCGCCATGCAAGATATTTTCCGGTATGCGCGGCGTGTCCATATCGGCCACACTGTTCGGGCCACCCGATAAAATGACCGCGCGGGGTTTAAGGTCGTCGAATTTTTCGCCTGCCGCATGAAACGGCACAATCTCGCAATACACACCGCTTTCGCGCACGCGGCGGGCAATAAGCTGGGTGACCTGCGAGCCAAAATCGACGATCAGCAGGCGGTCCATGTCCTGATCCATGTCGGTTTATTCCCCGTCAATCGTCGCACTGGCACTATCGCTTGGCGTATCCCCATCGTCGGCACCTCGCGCCGTTTCCACCAGCGCGCCAAGCTGGTCGGCCTCGCTGCAATTTGTCTTGCAAATCTGGCGAAACCGCTCAAGCGCTGCCTCGGCGACAATAAGATTACCAAGTTCGGATGCCAGCCGCGTCTGCAAAACCAGCCCCTCGCGCATGATCGGGTCAATCTGCAAGCCGATGCTTACCAGCCGCAAGCCTTCGCTGGTGTCACCCAGCAAATGCTGAACTTGGCCTTTGAGAACAAAAGCGCGGGCATTGCCCGGGTCGGCGACCAGCGCAAGATCAAGGCGCTCATTGGCTTCGGCATTGCGCGCTGCGGAAATGTCGTCCTCTGCCTTAACGACCAGATCCATGGACAGACTTTGATAGGCGTCTGACACAGCCAGTGCCGTCCCCGGCAAAACGAGTAAAAATAAGAATGAAATCAGGGTTTTGGGAACCATAAATAATAACCTTTATACGCCAGAATCATGCCCGCGTGCGTTGCATAATGGCACAAAACATCCCGTCTGTATCCGTGTTATGCGGATCGAGGTGCACAAGCGCGTTCTGATCGGCAAATTTGGCCGTTGCATCGGTTTCGAATTCGGGATGCGTCTGCAGAAATGCCGAAATCTGCTGCCCGTTCTCGCGCCCTATAATTGAGCAGGTGATATAGGCCAACCGACCGCCCGGCGCGACATATCTGGCGCTTTCGGCAAGAATTTCTTGTTGCACCGCCACCAAGGCGTCGAGCCGTTCCGGCGTCAACTGCCATTTGGTCTCCGGCGCGCGCCGCCAACGGCCCGACCCCGTGCACGGCACATCCGCCACGACAAGCTGGCAGCGTCCGACCAAATCGGTCTGCGCCGCGGCGTCCAAGGGATGAACAATGCCGATACCGGCGCGCTTCAACCGTGCCGCCATTGGGCGGATGCGTTGGGGGTCTTGATCATGCACATATAGCCGACCCTGATTTTGCATTTGCGCCGCCAGCGCCAGCGTTTTGCCGCCCGCCCCGGCGCAAAAATCCAATACGCGCTGGCCGGGCTGCGCCTGACACAAGGCAGCGGCAATTTGGGCACCTGCATCTTGTATTTCGACCCGTCCCGACTGGAACACGACGCCACTGGTTATCTGGCCTGCCCCCTCGACGCGCAAAGCCAGCGGTATTTTTTTGAGCACGCGCGTCCGCACACCCTCATCGGCCAATTTCTGGCGCGCTTGCGCCAGCGACCCGCGCAATGTGTTGACGCGCAGATCAAGCGGCGCGCGATCGGTGAGCTTGGCAAGCACGTGGTCTGCCGCTTTCACATCTCCCGCCATCACCTCGCGGTACAACCATGCCGGCAGACCAACGCGCTCATGCGGTTCAAGATTTTTGTCGCGTTCAGCAATATTCACGAGGCGGGCGCGCATGTCTTGTGTCGGAAGGTCAAGCGCGTGGCGCGAGCCATCGGCCAGCGCATAAATCTCGTCGAGCGTGTCACCGAAAAGAACACGGCGCGCGGCCAGCGTCACCAAAACGGGGTCGGTGCTGTCGACCAAGGCGCAGAGTTTTGAATAATGTCGCAAAATAGCGAAAATCTGATCGGCGATATCGCGGCGGTCGGCGGCCCCTGCAAATCTGTTCTGGCGCCCCCATTCTTGCACCAGACGATCAGCGGCGGTTGCAGAGCCCAGAATTTCGGGCAGCAAATCACTGATCGTTTTGAGCCGCGCCCCCGGACGCACTAGTTTTTTCCGGAACCCGGATAGTTTGGTGCTTCGCGCGTAATGGTCACATCGTGCACATGGCTTTCGGTCAGCGACGCCGACGTCATCCGAATAAACTCGGCATGTTTGTGCATGGCTGCAATATTCGGCGAGCCCGTATAGCCCATCGCCGCGCGCAAACCCCCGACGAGCTGATGCAACACCTGTCCGACAGGCCCCTTAAACGGGATTTGGCCTTCAATGCCTTCGGGCACGAGCTTGTGGGTCTCGGCAATATCCTGCTGGAAATAGCGGTCGGCCGAGCCGCGCGCCATGGCGCCCACAGACCCCATGCCGCGATAGGCCTTGTAACTGCGGCCTTGATACAAAAACACTTCGCCCGGGCTTTCCGCCGTGCCCGCAAGCAACGAGCCCACCATGGCGCAACTGGCACCCGCCGCAATCGCCTTGGCGAGGTCGCCGGAATATTTAATGCCACCATCGGCAATCACGGGCGTGTTGGTTTCGCGCGCGGCTTCCACAGCGTCCAAAATAGCCGTAAGTTGCGGCACACCGACACCGGCGACCACCCGCGTGGTACAAATCGAACCCGGCCCAATGCCAACCTTCACCGCGTCAGCGCCCGCATCGATCAGGGATTTTGCCCCGTCGGCGGTCGCCACATTACCGGCCATCACCTGCGTTTCGTTTGACGCAGACTTGATCCGCGACACCGCATTGGCGACATGCTCGGAATGGCCATGCGCGGTATCAATAACAATCAAATCGACGCCCGCATCAACCAACGCCTCGGACCGGGCAAATCCCTCATCGCCCACCGTTGAGGCCGCTGCTACGCGCAAGCGCCCCTGTTCATCCTTGGCGGCATTGGGGTGCAGTTGCGCTTTTTCCATATCTTTGACGGTAATCAAGCCAACGCAGCAATATGCGTCATCGACGACCAGCAGCTTTTCGATGCGGTGCTGGTGCAACAGACGTTTGGCCTCTTCTTGATCGACAGCTTCGCGCACGGTCACCAGATTTTCATGCGTCATCAGTTCGGAAATTTTCTGATTGGGATTGGAAGCAAACCGCACATCACGATTGGTAAGAATACCGACAAGGCGACCATTTTCTTCCGTTACCGGCACGCCGGAAATCTTGTTTTCGGTCATCAAGCCGAGCGCGTCGGATAGCGTGGCGCCGGGCCTAATGGTCAGCGGATTGACCACCATGCCGCTTTCGAATTTTTTGACTTTGCGAACCTCGCCCGCCTGTTCGTCCGGCGTCATATTGCGATGCAGCACCCCAAGCCCGCCGGCTTGAGCCATGGCAATGGCAAGCGCGCTTTCGGTGACCGTGTCCATGGCGGCGGAAATCAAGGGAATACCAAGCGTAATTTCTTTTGTGACTTGGGTTGTTGTGTCCGCGTCGGTTGGCAGAATTGATGAGGCGGCAGGCACCAGCAACACATCATCAAACGTAAGGGCTTCGCGTAACATTTCGTCAAATCCTCCATGGGGGCTTTGACGAGTTTGTGTAGCACCAATTTCGGGG
The DNA here is from genome assembly GCA_913051715.1 of uncultured Rhodobiaceae bacterium. Classification (GTDB taxonomy): domain Bacteria; phylum Pseudomonadota; class Alphaproteobacteria; order RS24; family RS24; genus UBA7378. The sequence goes on along the minus strand of CAJXCG010000080.1, from coordinate 1,178 downwards.
TCTGTGCAAAATTTCTCGCGCCGCCCGCGCCTTATCCCTTAAAGCTTTGTGCTACCACATATAATTCCACGGATTCCTGGCGGCTGGCCTTGGGTTTTATGTGCTGCACCCGTCCGAATCGGGCTTTCAGCTCCTGCAATAATTCGTTGGATGTGCCGCCCTGAAACACTTTGGCGCAAAAGCTGCCGCCGGGCTTCAACGCATCAAACGCGAACCACGCTGCCGCTTCTGCCAAGGCCATGGTGCGTAAATGATCGGTTTGGCGATGCCCCGTTACCGGCGCGGCCATATCCGAAATCACCGCATCAGCGCGCCGACCCGCCAGCGCCAGCACTTTTTCCGGCGCGGCATCATCCAGAAAATCAAGTTTCGCAAACTCAACCCCCGGCACCGGCTCCATGTCCTGAATGTCAACACCGACAACCATCCCCTTATCGACGCCCTGCCCGACGCGGTCGGCGGCAATCTGCGCCCAGCCACCGGGAGCACACCCCAGATCAATAACGCAGCCGCCGCGCGCAAAAAACGAAAACCGATCATCAAGCTCGATAATTTTATACGCCGCGCGCGAACGATAGCCGTCGTTTTTGGCGGCCGCCACATATGGATCGTTGAGCTGTCTCTCCAACCAACGGGTTGATGATAGTTTGCGCCCCTTCGCCGTGCGTACCCGCGTGCGGAGCCGGTCGCCGCGGCGTTGCCCGTGCCCCGCCCCGTCCGACTTTCGGTTGCCACTCATGAGGATTGTCCGGCGCTATTGGTCGCCGGAGCACGCCGACCTTTGCCCCGCCGCGCGCGGCGCCGGTCGCGGCGTATCATGCGCAATAAGATGCCTTCGCGCAGACCTCTGTCGGCGACACAAAATTCTTCCACCTCCCAATGCTGGTGGATAACGTCGAGAACCGCGCATCCCGCCAGCACGAGATCGGCGCGTTGTTTTCCAATACACGGGTTTGCCGCCAATTCATCACGGCTTTTCGCGCGCAAATCATCAATCACGCCGCGCACATCGGTGGCTGCAATTTTACACCCGTCGACGACATTACGGTCATATTTGGCAAGCCCGAGTTTCACCGCGGCCAGCGTGGTCACCGTCCCCGATGTTCCGATTATTTGCAGTTTTTCCATATCCGTAATCATCGACTGGCGGGCGAAAAACTCCTGCAACTGCGATTTGG
>CAJXCG010000079.1 GCA_913051715.1 uncultured Rhodobiaceae bacterium | reverse complement strand
GAAACATCTACTGATGGCGGCCGCGCTTGTTTTGGCTGCAAAAGCAGCCCATGCCGAAAAGCCGGCCACACAAGCCACCAAAGAGGCGCAGGCCAAAGTGCTGACCAGCCTGCCGTTCGATGATACGCAAGATTTCGAATTGGCTCGGCGCGGCCTCATCGCGCAGCCTGACCCTCTTATTGTAAAAAACGCCAATGGCGATGTCATTTGGGATATGAGCCAGTTTGACTATCTGAACGGCCCGCGCCCCGACACGGTTAATCCGAGCCTATGGCGCCAAGCTAAGTTAAATGCCATTTATGGTCTCTTTCAGGTGACCAACCGCATTTACCAGATCCGCGGCTTTGACGCGGCAAACATGACTTTGATAGAGGGTGATACGGGCTGGATTATCGTTGACCCACTCACTGCAACCGAGACAGTTCGGGCGGCAATGGAGGTTGTTGACAGGCATTTTGGTAAACGCCCGGTCAAGGCAATTTTATCAACACACAGCCATGCCGACCATTTCGGCGGCATCCGTGCGTTGGCTAGTGAAGACGATCTAGCGTCGGGCAAAATACGGTTTGTGGCCCCAGCTGGTTTTATTGAGGAAGCGGCTAGCGAGAACGTCATTGCCGGCAATGCCATGTCGCGCCGTGCTTTCTACATGTTTGGTAATCCCCTACCGCGAACAGCAACGGGCAATATTGATAGCGGATTAGCCAAGGGTGTCGCCTTTGGGACAATATCGCTGCTGACCCCAACCGACTTGATTACGCGCACCGGACAAAAATTGGTGCTGGACGGTGTGACGTTCGAGTTTCAAAACGTGCCGGGTGCGGAAGCCCCAGCAGAATTTATTTTCTATCTGCCCGAGTTTAAAGCCTTGTGCCTCGCCGAGGAAGTGAACGCGGTGATGCATAATCTGTATACGCCGCGGGGTGCGAAAGTTCGTGATGCACTGATTTGGTCGCGGCATTTGACGGATACGTTGGAGCTTTTCGGCGACCGCATGGATCTGGCATTCGGCAGTCACCATTGGCCGCGCTGGGGGCGCGAGGAGGCGTTTGAATATATTTCCAAGCAGCGTGATATGTATCGCTTCATGCACGACCAAACTGTGCGGCTGATGAACAGCGGTTACACGCCGACGGAAATATCCAACATGATCGATCTGCCGCCCAGCCTGCGACAGGAGTTTTACAATCGGGATTACTACGGCACGGTGAGCCATAATGTGCGCGCAGTTTACAATTTCTATCTGGGTTATTTTGATGCCGTGCCCGCCAATCTCAATCCACTGGCACCGGTCGCGCGCGCGAAAAAATATGTGACATTGGCGGGCGGCGCACAGGGTGTATTGGCGAAAGCCCAAACAGCGTTTGATGCGGGCGAATATCGTTGGGCCGCCGAATTGGTCAACCACCTAGTTTTTGCTGACCCCGAAAATGAGGGGGCTAAAAATCTACTGGCAGATGCCTACGAACAAATGGGCTATCAGTCGGAAAGCGGGCCGTGGCGCAATTTCTATTTGACTGGCGCTCAAGAATTGCGCGACGGCATTTTGAAACCGTCACGTGTTCGCACTGTCAGCCCAGATCTAATTGCCAGCGTGCCAACATCAATGTTTCTGGATTTTATGGCAGTGCGGTTTGACCCCGAAGATGCCGATGATCTGAAAGTTAAGATCAATCTCGATTTCACCGATACGGATGAACAATTTGTGTTGTCGCTGGAAAACAGTGTGCTCAATAATATCTCCGGCAAGCAAGACGCGGAAGCCAATGCCAGCTTGAAGCTCACACGCGCGCTGTTCAATCAGGTGGCGCTGGGCGAAACCAGTTTTACGAAAGAAATTGTGCTGGGCAATGTAAAGTTTTCGGGCAACCCATTGGCGCTGGCGCGGGTGTTTGGGCGTCTTCAGGAGTTTGACCCATGGTTCAATATTGTGACGCCATAAAACGGTAATATTTGGGGGCGATATTTTGAAGGTCTAAAAAGAGAAAAAAGTGTGTCGATGACTTGCAACCTCCCAAATTCGCGTCGCGGCTTGTTGGCAAGTCTGGTCTTGTTCTTTTTTTTGGGGCAACAGGCCGCGACATCTTCTCCCGTTTTTGAGGTTTTTGTCGGCTCGTGTCTGCGGCAATCGGTCGATAGTTCCATTATGCAGACCATCGCCGCCCAAGACCCCGACATGCTGCTCATGCTGGGCGACAATGTCTATGGCGATGACGAAGACGCAAAATTGACCAAGCTGGCCGCGGCTTATGAAATGGCGAAAGCCAATGTCGACTGGTCTGCCTTTCGTGATGTTCAGGCGATTTGGGACGACCATGATTTCGGGCGCAATGATGGCGGCAGCGACTATCCGCATAAAGCCGCAGCAAAAGACCTTTTTCTGTCGTTTTTCAATGTGCCCGCCGACGACCCGCGGCGGCAGCGGGCAGGTCTTTACACAGAATTTACCCGTCAGATTGGCGCCGTGTCGGTGCAGTTTATCTTGCTCGACACGCGCAGTTTTCGGGCACCGCTCAAAAAAGCCGGGTGGCTGGAGCGCAGCCGTTATCGCCGTTACGCCCCCGATGACAGCCGCGAAAAAACCATGCTGGGCGACGCGCAATGGAAATGGTTGGCCGGAGCCTTGGCGCAACCTGCCGATGTCAGGGTCGTGGCGTCTTCCATTCAGATATTGGCGCGCGATCACGGCTTCGAGAAATGGCATAATTTTCCGCGCGAGCGCACGCGTCTGCTCGACATGATTGGCGCGCGCGCCGGCGGGGCGGTGGTTTTGCTGTCCGGCGACCGTCACTTCAGCGCGTTTTATCACGACGCCGAGGCCGATGAGGGGCGCGGTCTTGTCGAAATGACATCAAGCTCGCTGAACATTCCCTGGCTAGACGCCGACGAACAAGATGCGCTTCAAACCGGGCCGCTTTATGCAAAAACCGGCAGCTTTGGCGTGCTTCGTATCGAGCCGGAAGCCCGCAAAGTCAGACTGCAAATTCGCGATGGGGCCAATAATACCGTTTCTGAAAAAACCGTGGCGATACCGAAAGATTAACAAAACGGGGGCCCGAAGGCCCCCGATGAAAATTTGGTTTGCCTATCGGCTTTGGGTTCGACTAAGCGGCAAATTGCGACAGGCGCGATTTGATGATCTCGTCGGCCTCTTGCATCATTGCGTCGATCAATTCCTGGCAACTCGGTACATCGTGGATAAGGCCGGCAACCATGCCGCAACTCCAAGCGCCCGCATCCATGTCGCCATCGGTCATAATCTTCGGATAAACGCCGGCAACCTCGTCCATAATGTCGTTGATTTTGATGCCGTCGCCGAGCGATTTCTCTTTTTCGAGAATACGATCCACGGCTTCGTTTTTCAGTACGCGCTCGGTATTACGCAAAGGGCGCATGATCAGCGTCGTGTCCAGTTCGGAAGCGGCGACCAGCGCGTCTTTGACGTTTTGGTGTACAGGTGCCTCTTTGGTGGCGATGAAGCGGGTGCCCATATTGATGCCGTCGGCACCAAGTGCCAAGGCGGCCACTAATTGCTTGGCATTGCCCATGCCGCCCGATGCAACAAATGGAATACTCAGCTCTTCCGCAGCGCGCGGCAGCAAAATCATGTTGGGAATATCGTCTTCGCCCGGGTGTCCACCGCACTCAAAGCCGTCGACGCTGACAGCATCGCAGCCAATTTTTTCAGCTTTTAATGAGTGGCGCACGGAGGTGCATTTGTGAATAACTTTGATGCCGGCTTCTTTAAGCGAGGGCATATATTGTTCGGGGCTGCGCCCTGCGGTTTCAACAATTTTGACGCCTTGGGCAACGATCGCCTCGATATAGCCCGGATAATCCGGGTCGGCAAAACCCGGCAGGAAAGTCAGGTTCACCCCGATCGGCTTGTCCGTCATGTCTTTGCAACGGGCGATTTCATTGGCAAGGTCTTTTGGTGTGCGTTGCGTCAACCCGGTAATGATGCCAAGTCCACCTGCATTGGAAACCGCCGCTGCCATTTCAGCGAAACCGACATGGTGCATCCCGCCCTGAATGACGGGGTGCTCAATGTCGAAAAGTTCAGTAATACGCGTTTTCATTTCTCTCTCCCGTGAAAGAACCAAATTTCTGATGTCGGTACGGTACGCATAAAGCGGGTAAAATAAAACCTCTTTATTTGTACAAGCGCGCGGTTGGCTGTGTGCCAAATGGATTTATGACTTGTCGCGGCCCGCTGCATTTTGGTACACCCAAGGCAGCTACTTTTATGGGAGATAAACATGGCTGAAGCATATATTGTTGCCGCCGTTCGTACCGCTGGTGGGCGTCGCGAAGGTAAACTCAAAGATTGGCATCCGGCGGATTTGGCCGGGCAGGTCATCAACGAATTGCTGGACCGCTCCGGCGCTGATCCGGAACTGGTCGAAGACGTGATTATGGGGTGCGTCGGTCAGGCCGGCGAACAGGCCGCCAATGTTGGTCGCAACGCCGTTTTGTCATCGCGTTTGCCGGAAAGCGTGCCCGCCACTTCTGTCGACCGCCAATGCGGGTCGAGCCAGCAAAGTATTCACTTCGCGGCCCAGGCCGTTATGTCGGGCACCATGGATTGCGTTATCGCCGCGGGCGTTGAAAGCATGAGCCGCGTGCCGATGGGTCTGCCGATTTCTTTGCCGTTCAAAGAAGGCCATGGGTTTTATGTCAGCGAAGAGATGAAGAAAAAATATCCCAATGTTCAGTTCAGCCAATTTGCCGGCGCCGAAATGGTCGCCAAAAAATACGAACTGAGCAAAGACGATATCGACGCCTATGCTTATCGCAGTCACCAGCGCGCGATTGCCGCCACGCAAGCCGGCGCGTTTGAAGAAGAAATCCTTGCCGTTGAAGTGACCAATGAGGACGGCGAGACGGAAATGCACAAGGTCGATGAGGGTATTCGTTTTGATGCCAGCCTGGAAGGAATTCAGGGCGTGAAGCTGTTGGCCGAGGGCGGTGTGATTACCGCGGCCTCGTCGAGCCAAATTTGCGATGGCGCATCGGGTGTGATGATTGTCAATGAAGACGGGCTGAAAAAGCTGGGCGTCAAGCCGCTTGCCAAAATCATCCACTTGTCGGTGCTGGGTCACGATCCCGTCATCATGCTTGAAGCGCCCATTCCGGCGGTCAAAAAGGCGCTGGATAAGGTTGGCATGTCGGTCGATGACATTGACATTTATGAAGTCAACGAGGCTTTCGGTTCGGTGCCGGTGGCATTTGCCAAGGAACTGGGTGTCGACGAAGAACGCCTGAATATTCACGGCGGCGCGATTGCGCTGGGCCACCCGCTGGGCGGGTCGGGCACCAAACTGATGACAACGCTGGTGCATGCCCTGAAACGCAAAGGCGGTAAATACGGCCTGCAAACCATGTGCGAAGGCGGTGGCATGGCAAATGTCACAATTATTGAAAACCTGCAATAAGCCGGCACGAACAAAACATTAAAACCCCGCCCTTGGGCGGGGTTTTTTATTGGACGATTTTTAGACGACTCCTAGACGACTTTGTAAACGTCATAAACCAGATGGCCTTGGCTGGTGGTGCTGGCAGATGTGGTGCGCTGCATTTTGCCGACAAAAATTGTGTCGTTCATCCAAGCAAGTGCAGGGTCATTGGTTTTGACAATCGGATTGGTGGTAAAATACATTTCCGAGCCGTGAACTTCTTCGCCGCCGGCCATTTTGCCCGCCACATTTTCAGTGATCACCACACGCCCGAAATAGGTGAAATACAAATAATGTCCGGCTTCGGTCTGCGCGCTCAAGCGCACATCGAGGCCAAGAACATTGTCGCTGACCGGACGCGCCCAGTCGGCTGAGGGCGCAATGATTTTGGCGCTGAAACCGTCTCCGGTAATTGTTCCGTCGGGCACATTAAAAATGCTGAGATCCGCGCCCACTTGCTGGGGCGGGTCGATGGTGGCTTCCATGGTCATTACTTTTTCAAGTGTGGGAACAGTGGGGGCTGTCATGTCTATCTCTCCTTGCTGGAATAGCTTGTTCAGGCCTATGATGGTGCACCAATCAAGCGATAGATCAAAGCGTTAAGCAAGCCTATCGCCATCAGGGAGATGTATGATGAGTTCAGCTGAGATCGCGCAAAAAGCACCGTTCAAGGAAACCGTGCAAGAGGGCAAAACCTATTTCTGGTGCAGTTGCGGGAAATCTGCGCGCCAGCCATTTTGCGACGGGTCGCATAAGGATACCGATTTTGAGCCGGTCAAATATACCGCTGAAAAAGATGGCGATGTATATTTTTGCGGCTGTAAGGCAACGGGCAAACAGCCCTTGTGCGACGGCGCCCACAACAAGCTCTGATTCAGCGCGTCAGCGCGTAGAGCGTGATGGCGGCCGCGGTCGCCACATTCAGCGTGACAAATTCGTTGTGTGTGTCTGCACCTGCTTCGCCGGTGGGCAGACGCACAAGTTCTGTGCAGGTCTCGCGTGTGAGGCGGCGCAAGCCTTTGCCTTCGGCACCCATGACGCACACTAAGGGCTGGTTTGTGTCAATCTGGTCGATCGTTTGCGTGCCGCGCTCGTCAAGCCCCAGCACCATAAACCCCGCATCGGCCAGCGTGGTCAGGCTGCGCGCCAAATTGGCGACGGCCACCAAGGGCACGATTTCCAATGCGCCGGAGGCGGTTTTTGCCAATGCGCCTTCGGCCGGGGGCGAGTGGTGGCGGGTGACAATGATACCGGCCGCCCCAAACACGGCCGCCGCCCGCAAAATCGCCCCGACATTGCGTGGATCGACAATTTGGTCGAGCACAATAATTGGCCCACCCCGCGCCATAATTGTTTCCAACGAGGTGTCGGGCAGGGGGCTTACATCTGCCACCAGCCCTTGATGCACCGCATCGGGGGGCACAAGGCGCGACAACTCATTCGGGGAAAGCTGATCCGGCGTGACATGCGCCAATTCGGGTGCTGTGGATAAGTCCGAAATGGTTTTGGCACCATTGGCCGTCGCCCAGAGCTTGATCACCTGACGCTGCGGGTTTTGCAGGGCGGCGCAAACCGCATGCGTGCCGTAGAGCCTGACCGGGGCATCCGAATTGTTGGATTTGCTGTTTTTTCGCTGATTCTTGGGCTTGCGCTTGGACATGCAAACCCTTATAAGGCTAGCGATATTGTTGTGCAAACATTCGGTCACGGTCTTCTGATTTAAAATTTTGAAGGTGGCGAGCGGATGATTGTGCATTTTTGCAAGTGCCCGAAATTCGGGCTTAGGAGATGATTTTTTCGATGGAGCCGGCGTTTTGGCCCTGTTTTGCGTAGGGTGTCGTTGGCTCGGTTTTCGGACGGAGGGATGCCCGAGTGGCTAAAGGGGACGGGCTGTAAACCCGTTGGCTATGCCT
>CAJXCG010000078.1 GCA_913051715.1 uncultured Rhodobiaceae bacterium | reverse complement strand
ACCTGCGACCAAACCGTTATGAGCGGTTCGCTCTAACCAACTGAGCTACAGGCCCCCAAGAGCTTTTTAAGCGTTTTCGGCAAGAAAGACCACGGGATTGTGCGCCCGCGCCGCCGTCGCGTCCATTTGTGCATAGGCCAGAATAATGACCAGATCATCGGGCTGGGCGAGGCGCGCCGCCGCGCCGTTAATGCCAATGGTTTTCGACCCGCGCGCAGCACTGATCGCGTAAGTCGTAAAGCGCGCGCCGGTGTTAATGTTCAAAACATCGACCTGCTCGTTTGGCAAAATGCCGACAGCGTCCAGCCAGTCCTGATCGATAGAAATCGAGCCTTCATAATTCATGTCGCATTGCGTCACGCGCGCGCGATGAATTTTTGCCTTGAGCATGGTCAACTGCATGTGATGTTCCTCAACGTGCAAACAAACCTAATTGTCCAGAAAACTGCGTAGTTTTCGTGAACGGCTGGGATGTTTCAGCTTACGCAGCGCCTTTGCTTCGATCTGGCGAATACGTTCGCGCGTCACGGAAAACTGCTGGCCCACCTCTTCGAGTGTGTGGTCGGTGTTCATGCCAATACCGAAGCGCATGCGCAAAACCCGTTCTTCGCGCGGGGTTAGCGAGGCCAGAACGCGCGTCGTGGTGTCGCGCAAATTCGACTGAATGGCGGCATCGATCGGCAAAATAGCGTTTTTGTCCTCGATGAAATCACCAAGCTGGCTGTCTTCTTCATCGCCAATCGGCGTCTCAAGACTTATCGGCTCTTTGGCGATTTTGAGAACTTTGCGTACCTTCTCAAGCGGCATGGAAAGTTTTTCCGACAGCTCTTCCGGCGTCGGCTCGCGGCCAAATTCGTGCAACATCTGGCGCGATGTCCGCACCAGCTTGTTGATCGTCTCGATCATATGCACCGGAATACGGATGGTACGCGCCTGATCGGCAATCGAGCGCGTAATGGCTTGGCGGATCCACCAGGTCGCATAGGTCGAGAATTTATATCCGCGGCGGTATTCAAATTTGTCGACCGCCTTCATCAGGCCGATATTGCCCTCCTGAATGAGGTCGAGAAATTGCAAGCCACGATTGGTGTATTTTTTCGCAATCGAAATGACCAGCCGCAAATTGGCTTCAACCATTTCCTTTTTGGCAATGCGCGCCTCGCGTTCGCCCTTTTGAACGGTGCGGACAATGCGCCGATACTCGCTGATATCAAGTCCGGTTTCATTGGCAAGCTCCTGTATTTCAGAGCGCACCTCTTTAATTTCATTACGATTGTCCTGGATGAAGTTTTTCCAGCCCTTGCCTGTCAAACGCCCGACACGGCGTGCCCAGTTTGCTTCATATTCATTGCCCTGATACTGCTTCAGGAAATCCTCACGCGTGACACCGGCTTTATCCGCCAAACGCCACAGCCGCGTTTCGAGGCCAACCAGACGCTTATTGATGGTGTAAAGCTGGTCGACAAGAGCTTCGATACGGTTATTGTTGAGCGACAATTCCTTTACTTCGTCGATGACCTCGGAGCTCAACTTCGACAAACGATTGCGTTGCGCGGTCGATAATTCCTTATTATTGGCCTGTAATTCGACGCTTTGGTCCTGCAGCCGACGCAATTTTTTATAAGTTCCGGCAATCACGTCAAAGCTTGCCAGCACTTTGGGCTTCAGCTCCATTTCCATAGCAGACAGCGACAAATTATTGTCATTGTCGTCGTCTTCTTCGTCCGGTTCACCCTCGGCCTCGCCCGATGGTGCACCCGATGGCGGCGGGGCTGCGCCTTCGGCACTGCGGTCAATTTTTTTGGCTTCGGGACCTGCGAAAGTGGCGTCCAGATCAATAATGTCGCGCAGCAGCACCTTGCCTTCGTTCAATTCGTCGCGCCAAATAATAATCGCCTGAAACGTCAGCGGGCTTTCGCACAGGCCCGCAATCATGGTTTCGCGCCCTGCTTCAATGCGTTTGGCAATGGCAATTTCGCCTTCGCGCGACAACAACTCCACCGACCCCATTTCGCGCAAATACATGCGTACCGGATCATCCGTGCGGTCGGTGCCGGCGGTGGTTTTGGCGGTTTTGGCGACCGCGGTTCCCGCGCTGCTTTCTTCACCGTCGGCTTCATTGTCATCATTGGCGGGGGATGCGTCGTCGTCGCTGTCATCCGTGCCGTCATTTTCGACAACCGTGATACCCATTTCCGAGAGCATGGACATAATGTCTTCGATCTGCTCGGAGGTAAATTCTTCCGGCGGCAAAACCGCGTTCAGCGCATCATAGGTGACAAAACCAACCTCTTTGGCAGTCTTGATCATACGCTTAACCTGACGGTTATTCATATCGATGAGCGGGCTGTCACCGGTATCGATTTCTTCTGTTTTCTCTGCAGCTTTTTTTGTTGCCATCTTAGTTCGCGTGACCCCTCTCACGTTAACGGTGTGTCGTTATTTCTCTCAAGCGCGGCGATTTGATTCACAATTGCGCTGAGACGTTCAAAATTTTCCTGTGTGCTATCAACGGCTAAATCGGCCTCAGCTTCGGCGCGTTCATCCATTAATGTCTTTAATGTATGGTGAACTCCGACAACTTCAAGCCAGCCGCTCTCGACAATCTCTAACGCACTGTCCTGCCGAACAAAACCCATCGTCAATGCCTCCGGCATTTGTTGTAGCTGACTGACCAGTGCGCCGACCCCAAGCGCATCTAAATGCCCAGTCAAACCGCCATTGTCAAGCCCTGTCATAGGCTCGGCTTGCCGGTCGGCATAATCGATAATATCGAACCGCAATTTATCGAGGCTGGAGGTCTCAAAAACAAGGGTTTCAAAGAGATCACGGTGTTTTTGCATCAAATCCGGATGGTTGATGACACACAGCACAATCAACGCTTCGCGCGCCGGCATGCCGCTGCCCTGGGCAATGGTCGAGCGGCGGGTTTCGCTTTTTGCCGATTGACGCCGCCACGCCTGGCTACCCACCGAATTTGCGCGACCATTTGGCGCGCGGTAAGGCACGCCTTGTTCACCCAATAGCCGGTCGAGGCGGGTTTTAATCTCTTGCGCGTATAGCGCGCGCACATCCGCATCAGTTATTTGTTGCACGGCGGCGCGCAGGCGTTTTTTGAGCGCTGCCGCGCGTTCGGGCGTGTCCCACGGGGCTGTTTCAACCTCGCGTTCCCACAAAAGATCAATCATGGAGAGCGCGCGCGACACCACATTTTGCACCGCCTCAGCACCGCCCTCAGCCACCAGATCATCCGGGTCTTTTCCTGCGGGCAACATGGCAAAGCGCAGCGAGTAACCCGCTTTCAGCAAGGGCAAAGCGCGGTCGATCGCCCGATAGGCCGCGCGCAACCCCGCCTGGTCGCCGTCCAGACACATGACAGGCTCGGGCGCCAATCGCCATAACAGCCCGATCTGCTCTTCGGTGACGGCGGTGCCGAGCGGGGCGACCGCATGGTCGATGCCGGCGCGTGCAAGACCAACCACATCCATATAGCCTTCGGCGACCAGCAGAGTTTTGTTGTCATAGGCGGGTTGGCGCGCACGGGCAAAATTGAACAAAACCGAACTTTTATGGAACAGCGGCGTTTCCGGCGAGTTCATATATTTTGCGCGCGCATCGGCTTGCATGGCGCGCCCACCAAAAGCAATGACCCGCCCGCGCGTATCGTGAATGGGAAACATAATACGGTCACGAAACCTGTCATAAGGCGCACCGCCATCATCGGGTTTAATGGCCAGGCCGGCCTCGACAATCATATCCAGCGACATGTCGCGCGCCTGCAAAAACTCAACCAGTCCGCGGCGCGCACCGGGCGCATAGCCGATGGCAAAATTATGCGCCAGCGCCGCATCGACACCGCGCTGTTCAAGATAGGCACGCGCCGCCGCCCCTTGGGTGCGCTTTAGTTGCTCACAAAACCATGTCGCCGCAGCCTGCGTGACATCAATGAGCGAGGCTTGTCGTCGCGCTTTTTCGGCTGATTGCGGGTCGTTTTGCGGCATTTGCAACCCCGCCTGACGCGCCAGCGCTTCAACGGCTTCGAGAAAGCTCAACCCTTCGGTCTCCATCAAAAAATCAAAAACCGAACCATGCTTGCCGGTCGAAAAGCAATGATAGAACTGCTTGTCATCATTGACCGTAAACGACGGCGTGCGCTCAGGCTTGAACGGGCTGAGGCCAACGAATTCGCGCCCACGGCGCTGCAATTTGACCTTGCGGCCAACGACATCCGATACGGTTATCCGATTTTTTATTTCTTGCAGGAAGTTTTGCGGAAATGCCATGAGCACAGTTTAGGCCATCGGCTTTGGAAAGCCACCCCGTGGCCCGACCAAACTTGTGCAAAATATCAGCCGAGCTTTTCTTTGACCCGCGCACCGGCTTTGCCGAAATCCATTTGGCCGGTATATTTTTGTTTCAACAGCCCCATCACCTTGCCCATATCTTTTAGCGTATTGGCCTCGACTTCGGCCAGGGCTGCGTCCACCGCAGCAATGATTTCGTCATCGCCGAGCTGGCGCGGCATGAATTCCTGAATAATGGCAATTTCGCTGCGTTCCTGATCGGCCAAATCAAGGCGACCGGCCTCCTCATAAGCCGACAGGCTCTCCTGACGCTGCTTGATCATCTTTGCCAAAATTTCCAAGACAACATCTTCCGACACGCCCGCCCCGCCATTATCCGTGCGGTCTGCAATGTCGCGGTCTTTAATCGCCGCATTGATAAGGCGCAAAGTCGAAATGCGAACCTTGTCCTGACTTTTCAGTGCAATTTTCAGAGCTTCGTTGAAACGCTCATGCATCGGTACAATCTCCCTGCCCGGCTATCGCCATGGTGTACTAGAAAAGCGTCGGGGTGACAATAATGCCCTACGGATTAATTCTGCGCCACCACGCGAATCTGCGCGCGCTTGCACGTTTGACCCGCGGCGAAAAGCAAGGCCTGATTTTTCACCCGTTTCCATGCAAATTTCACACGATAGGTGTTTGTATTTATTGCCAAATTTTTCTCACCGGAATCTCGGCTGTCGCGCTTGACCCACCCTGTTCCTTTCTATAGCTTCCCGTCAATTTGGCTGGTGACAAATTTCTTCCGGTAGGACTTTTATGAACGCGCAATCAACCTTCTGTTTCCCTGCTTCTTGCGATGCAGGGCTGTTTTTTGCTGGGCCTAATTTGGGTGCTTTTACTCGGTCGGAGACGCAGCAGTGAGCGCGTGGCCGAGCGAGAAAAAAACCGCGCTTTTGCTGGCCGCGGATGGCACCAAAATTTACGGGCACGGGTTTGGGGCCACCGGCCATACGATTGGCGAAGTGTGTTTCAACACGGCAATGTCGGGGTATCAGGAAATCATCACCGACCCGTCTTATGCCGACCAGATTGTAACTTTTACCTTTCCTCATATCGGCAATGTTGGGGTCAATCCGGCTGATGTTGAAACCTCCAACACCGCCAAAGCCGAGGCGGCGCGGGGCATTATTATTCGTGAGCGGGTGAGCGATCCGTCAAACTTCCGCGCCCAAAGCCATTTGACCGACTGGTTGGCAGCACACCAGATTATCGGCATAAGCGGCGTCGATACGCGCGCCATCACAGCGCGCATTCGCGACCATGGCATGTTCAATGCCGTGCTTGCCCACGCACCTGACGGCAATTTTGACGAAGCCGCACTCGCCGCCGAACTGGCGGCCTTTGCAGGGCTTGAAGGCGCCGACCTTGCGGGCCGCGTATCGAGCACGCAAAATTATGACTGGGCGCAAGGGCGCTGGCATTGGCCCGATGGCTTTAGCGAGGCAACCGCCCGGCACCATGTGGTTGCCATTGATTTTGGCATTAAGAAAAATATTTTGCGGTGCTTGGCCTCGGTCGGCTGCCGCGTCACAGTGGTGCCCGCCACCACCGCGGCCAGCGATATTTTGGCGCTCAAACCCGACGGCATATTTCTGTCAAACGGCCCCGGCGACCCGGCGGCCACGGGCGCTTATGCGGTCGCCCAAATAAGCGCACTGGTCGATAGCGGCCTGCCGGTATTCGGCATCTGCCTCGGCCATCAAATGTTGGCGCTGGCGCTGGGCGCACAAACGCAAAAAATGAAGCAGGGCCATCACGGGGCCAACCATCCGGTCAAAGATATTGCGTCGGGCAAGGTCGAGATCACCTCGATGAACCACGGCTTTACCGTGGATCGCGACACCCTGCCCGACACGGTTGCCGAAACCCATGTCAGCCTGTTTGATGGCACAAATTGCGGTATCCGGCTCAAAGACCGTCCGGTGTTTTCGGTGCAATATCACCCCGAAGCCTCGCCCGGCCCGCAAGACAGTCACTATCTCTTTGACCGTTTTACAGCAGCAATGGAGCAGTAATGGCCAAGCGCACGGATATCTCAAGCATCATGATTATCGGCGCGGGCCCGATTGTTATCGGGCAGGCTTGCGAATTTGATTACTCCGGCACACAAGCGTGCAAGGCGCTGCGCGAAGAAGGCTACCGCGTCATATTGGTCAACTCAAACCCCGCCACCATCATGACCGATCCGGATCTGGCCGATGCAACTTATGTCGAGCCCATCACGCCGGAAGTGGTCGCGCGCATTATCGAAAAAGAAAAGCCCGACGCCATTTTGCCCACCATGGGCGGGCAAACCGCGCTCAACACGGCGATTGCCCTGGCAGGCGACGGCACATTGGAAAAATTCGGCGTGCAACTTATTGGCGCGGATCTCGATGCCATCAACATGGCCGAAGACCGGTTGCTGTTCCGCGAGGCGATGGATCGCATCGGGCTTGAAAGCCCGCGCTCGGCGATTGCCCACACGGTGGAAGAAGCCCTTGAGGGGCTTGAAAAAGTTGGCCTGCCGACCATTATTCGCCCGTCATTCACGCTGGGCGGCACGGGCGGCGGGGTTGCCTATAACCGCGAAGAGTTTCTCGCCATTGTCGAGTCCGGTTTGGACGCCTCGCCCGCTACCGAAGTGCTGATCGAAGAAAGCGTTTTGGGCTGGAAAGAATATGAAATGGAGGTCGTGCGCGACCGTGCCGATAATTGCATCATCATTTGCTCGATCGAAAATGTCGATCCGATGGGCGTGCATACGGGCGACAGCATTACTGTGGCCCCCGCACTGACGCTGACCGACCGCGAATATCAGATCATGCGTAATGCCTCGATTGCCGTGTTGCGCGAAATCGGCGTGGAAACCGGCGGCTCGAATGTGCAATTTGCGGTCAATCCGGCCGATGGTCGCCTTGTGGTGATCGAGATGAACCCACGTGTGTCGCGCTCATCGGCACTGGCCTCAAAGGCAACGGGTTTTCCGATTGCCAAAATCGCCGCCAAACTCGCCGTCGGCTACACGCTGGACGAATTGATGAACGATATTACCGGCGTCACGCCTGCGAGCTTTGAGCCGACCATTGACTATGTGGTCACGAAAATTCCGCGCTTTGCGTTTGAGAAATTCCCGGGCGCTGCGCCGCTGCTGACAACGGCGATGAAATCGGTCGGCGAGGCCATGGCGATCGGGCGTAATTTTCAAGAGTCGCTGCAAAAAGCCCTGCGCTCGCTGGAAACCGGCCTGACCGGGCTGAACACACCAGAGGAC
>CAJXCG010000077.1 GCA_913051715.1 uncultured Rhodobiaceae bacterium | reverse complement strand
GGCGTGGCCGCCATCGGCGCAGCGTTTGGCATGGGCACGATTATCGGGCCGGGCTTTGCGGCGGCCATGGCCGCGTTTCACTTATTGGCGCCGTTTTTTGCGCTGGCCGCGTTTGCGCTGGGCGGCGCGCTGGCCATTGCGCTTTTTTTGCCCGAACGCCGGCGGCCCATGACCCGCCAAAGCGATATGCCGCGCCTGAAAATTTCCGACCCGCGTATTCGCCCGTTCTTGTTCATGGGGGTGGTGGTGTCGCTGACACAAGCCGCGGTGATGCAGGTCGCGGCGTTTTTTGTCATGGATACGATGCAGCTTGACGGCGCACAAACCGCCCAGATTGTCGGCGTCGGCATGATGAGCATGGCGATGGCAACCCTGTTTGCCCAGCTTGTTATTATTCCGCGCATGAACCTGTCGGTCAAAACGCTGCTGACCAGCGGCATCATCACAAATATTTTTGGTGTCGGGCTGCTGCTGGTGCCGATGAGTGCGGGGGTCTTTATCACCGCGCTCACCGTGCAAGGGCTGGGCATGGGGCTGATGCGCCCTGCCGTTGCCGCGGGCGGCTCGCTTGCCGTGTCACCACACGAACAAGGCGCGATTGCCGGTCTGAACAGTTCGACCGCCGCCGTTGGTATTATTTTCGTGCCATTTGTTGCCATGCCGGTTTATCTGATTTTACCGACCGGCCCGTTCTGGATTGCGTTTGTGCTTTCAATACTCATGTTGTTCATCACGCGCGCGCGCAGCCTGGATGTGCTCGAAGCGCCGCTCGATGTTGAAGAACATGAAGAAGAAACGCTGTCGCGGCCTGCGCGCCACTAATCGGCGCGTTATTAATTGTCAAAACAGCCTTGTATCTGCCAGCTTGCAATCTGGGCCGAAACCCCTGCGGCAAAGGCGTGGGGTTGGTCGAGCATGATGTGATGGCGGGCATCGGGAATTTCAAAAAACGCCGCCTTCGGGTTCAGCTTGCACATATAGGCATTGGCCTCGCGCCGCGTCATATGCTCGAAATCATGGCTGTTGGCGCCGAACATAATTGCCAGCGGGCAGGTTAGGCCGGCAAAAATTTCCGGCAGATCTGTGCCAATGACAAAGCCCGGATAAATTGACGGGTCAAACTTCCACGTCCAGCCCTCTTGCGTTTCGCGCAGTGAATGGGCGGCGATATAGTCGAGAATAAACTGATTGGCGCAAGGTTGTTCGGGCATCAGACGGAAGCGGTGAATGGCCGCCTCGCGCGTTTCGTAAATCCGCGTCGGGCGCGGCGCTTCAATGTCGGCATACCATTCGGTGTGGCCTTCAGGCGGGTGCACGGTGAAATCGCAAATCATCAACCCCGCAAGCTCGTTCGCATGACCCGCCGCTGCCAGCAGCGAAATAAACCCGCCAAAACTATGCGCGATAAGCCCCGGCGCGCGCGTGAAACCGGCCGCGCGGATCATCGTCATCACCGCATCAGCCATGATGTCGCGCGAATATGCATCCAGCCAGCCGCTATCGCCCATGCCCGGCAAATCGAGCGCAATGACGTGGTGGCGATCGGCGATGAGGGGGGCGACAAAATCGAACCAGCGCGCATGGGCACCGTCACCATGCACAAGAACAACAGGCGGTGCAGCGGGGTTGGGGCTGCCCCAATCCAGAAAATGCAACTCGGCATTGCGGAACGGCACGCGCCGCGCAACAGGCTGTTTTGCCAGCGCGTCTTTGAACCATTGCGGTTGAAAATCGACAATTTCTTGATGTGCCAGCATTGCCTGCTGACCGCCATTATGTGCTTTCATGGGAGAACTCCAGATTTGGCGTGAAGCCTACATAAATTCGCAAATTTGCCAAGTCTGTAATTGCCCGCACACGCCTTGACATGATGGTGTGGCTCGCGTAGTTTCCGCGCTTCACGACAGACCGACGCCCCAGCAGTGTCGGGGTTCTGAGGAGTTCGAAAATGAAAGTCCGGAATTCGCTTAAGTCATTGCGCGACCGTCACCAGAAAAATCAGCTGGTACGTCGACGTGGGCGTCTTTACGTCATCAACAAAGTCAATAAGCGCTTCAAGGCGCGTCAGGGTTAGTCTTTTTGCTTGCCGCGATTTACGTGTCGCGGTGCCGGGCGGTTTATCTTTGATGTTTTATGCCATCGTGACCTTATTGCCGGGCTTTTTCCTGGTGCTTTGGGCGCACGATGCGCTGTTGCGCCGGCGTATCGCCAAGACGCTGCCCAAAACCGGCGCATTTATTTCCGTGCCAAGCGCGCATCTGCATTATCTGGAGGCGGGTGCGGACAAAAAATCCGACGACCGACCAAGCGTTATTCTGCTGCACGGCTCCAGCGGCTCGTCTTACGACATGATGGAAACTTTGGGGCGCAAGCTGGCGTCACACTGCCATGTTTTGTCTTTCGACCGGCCCGGCATTGCCCATAGCCGCAATCGTATTTCAAATCACGCCATGTCCGACCCGCGCCGCCAGGCCGAAGCGATTTATGAGGCGGTCGCGGGCTTGGGACTTAAAAATCCGATTGTCATCGGTCATAGCTGGGGTGGGGCGGTGGCGACCGCCTATGCGATGCAATATGGGCGCACGCTCACGGCGGCCTTGGCGCTGGGCGCGCCGCTTTATCCGTGGCGCGGGCGTGGCAGCTGGTATGAGCGGCTGACAACGACGCCGCTGATCGGCACTATTTTCGCGCATACGGTTTTGACAAAATACGGGCTGGGCAGATTGGAGCCCGGCGTGCGGGGCAATTTTGCGCCCGAAAAACCCTTGCCAGATTATGCGGCACGCACCGGGCTGGGTCTTATTTTGCGCCCCCGCCCCTTTGTGGCAAATTCGGTTTATTCATTGCGGTTGAGCGCCCATCTGGCTGATATGCGGCGCGATTATAAAACGCTCAACGCGCCGCTTTTGCTGCTCAGTGGTGATAGCGACCAGACGGTTTCAGCGCAAATTCATTCCGAGCGGCTGCATGGCGAAAACCCGAATACGTGCCTCGTTATCTGGCGCGGCGCCGGCCATATGGTGCAGCACACGCGCGTGCAAGAAATTGCCGTCATTGTCTCGCGTTTGGCCGATGGCGAGCCGGTGCAAATTGGTCGTTTCATTGATACTTACGGCGCACCAAATTAATGCCGGACGCCTTTCATACGCGCCATATTGACGGCGATTGCCGATTTTTGATCCTGTGCGATCATGCCAGCAATTATGTGCCGCCCGAACTCGACAATCTGGGGCTGCCGCCAGCACATTTGAACCGCCATATCGCTTATGATCCCGGCGCAGTGGAGGTGGCGCGCTATGTCGCCGATGCGTTGGGATGTCCGTTGGTGGAGGCGGGGTTTTCGCGCCTGTTGATCGACCCCAATCGCGGGCTGGATGACCCGACCTTGATTATGAAATTTTCAGACGGCGTCATTATTCCGGCAAATCGCAGCCTTGACCGGTTTAATGACAAGGCGCTTTGGCAGGCGCGTGTCGATGCTTATTATGGGCCATATCACGGCGCGATTACAGCGGCTTTGGCGCGCGCCGCCCAACAAAATATCGCCCCGATTATTCTGTCGGTGCACAGTTTTACGCCGATTTGGAAAAACCAAGCGCGGCCCTGGCAGGCGGCGGTTTTGTGGGATAAGGATGACCGCTTGCGCAATCTGGCCATCGCGCATATGCGCCAATATGAGGGGCTGAATTTCGGCGATAATGTGCCGTATTCGGGTCGGCTCAAAAATGACTGCCTGTATCGCCATGCCACGCATAATGGGCTGGCCCATGCGCTTATTGAATTGCGCCAAGATGAAATCGCCGAGGCTCAAGGCGTGCAGCTATGGGGCGCGCGTCTTGTGGCGCTTTTGGAACAAGCCGTTCAAGACCCCGAAATGACACAGCCGCGCAACTATGGCTCGTGCTGCGATGCTTGAGGAAACTTCGGCTTGCCGCCGCATCCATACTTGCCCGACACCGTTCATCTGCTATAGTCCCCAGCAGTTTTTTAGCCTTGAGGATTAGCGCCATGAACGACCAAAACGACAGCCATAATTGGGGCGACGACATGGATCGGGACGAGCACGAAGCCACTTATGATGCCTTCATCAATTACTCAAAATGGGGCAGCATTGCGGTTGCTGCCATTTTGCTGTTTCTGCTGGTATTCGTTTACCAATAGGCTCTACGCACACACCGGCACCCATCCGCCAACATCTGCCCCCATCTGCAAAAAGGCAATTTAACGGAGAAAATGATGACAGTTCAGCTCACCGTTCTGAAGGAAGAACAGGCCAGCGAGACGCGGGTTGCTGCGTCGCCTGAGACCGTCAAGAAACTCAAGGCAATGGGCGTCTCCGTGACGGTTGAGGCCGGCGCGGGTGCCAAATCTGGTTTTGACGACAATGACTTCAAACAGGCCGGCGCAGCCGTAACCAAGGCCATTGCTGCCAGTCTCAAAAAAGCCGATGTGGTGGTCAGCGTGCGCGCGCCGTCGCCCGCAAAAATCAAATCCTTGAAGCCCGACGCGGTGGTGATCGGCCAGTTAAACCCCTATCAGAACGCGGCTGGCGTGAAGGCCATGGCGTCGCAAAAAGTTCAAGCCATGTCGATGGAACTGATGCCGCGCATCACGCGCGCGCAGTCGATGGATGTTTTGTCCTCGCAGTCCAATCTTGCAGGTTACAAGGCGGTGTTGGATGCCACAGCGGAATATAATCGTGCGCTGCCAATGATGATGACCGCGGCCGGCACGGTGCCTGCGGCGCGGGTTTTCGTCATGGGGGCCGGTGTTGCCGGCTTGCAGGCCGTGGCAACGGCCAAACGCCTGGGTGCCATTGTCAGCGCAACGGATGTGCGCGCCGCCGCCGCCGAACAGGTGGAAAGCCTCGGCGGTACGTTTGTGATGGTCGAACCCGATGAAGGCGATAGCGGCGAAACCGCCGGCGGTTATGCCAAAGAAATGAGCGCGGATTATCAAAAGCGTCAGGCGCAACTGGTCGCCGAGCATATCGCCAAGCAGGACATTGTTATCTGCACGGCGCTCATTCCCGGGCGACCCGCGCCGGAACTCGTCACGCGCAAAATGGTTGAAAGCATGAAGCCCGGCTCGGTGATTGTCGATTTGGCGGTGGAGCAGGGCGGTAATTGCAAATTATCCAAACCCGGCAAAGTTGTCCGCCATAAGGGTGTGGCGCTCATTGGGCACCAAAATGTGCCGGGGCGTCTGGCCGGAAATGCCAGCGAGTTATACGCGCGCAATATTTTGAACTTTATCGATGCTTTTTTCGACAAAGAGAAAAAGCAGCTGGCGCTGGATTGGGAAGACGAAATTGTGCAGGGCATCGGCCTGACGCGCGCGGGCGAGATTGTGCACGAGGCGCTTGCGCCACCCGCCAAAGCCGCACCCACAAAGCAAAAAACAGCAGCCAAGCCGCGCGCCAAAGCTGCCACAACGAAACGCAAAACCGCTGCCAAGGCGAGTCCCGCCAAAACCACAGCGAAAAAAGCAGCGCCGCGTAAGCGCGCCGCCAAGGGAGCATAATAATGGTAAGTGAAAGTATTTATCTGCTGAGCATTTTCGTTCTGGCGGTTTTTGTCGGCTATTATGTCGTGTGGTCGGTAACACCCGCGCTGCATACGCCGCTTATGTCAGTGACCAACGCCATATCGTCCGTCATCATTGTTGGTGCCATTCTTGCCATTGGCGCTGATCTCGGCGTGTCGGCGGTAGATCTGGGCAATGCCGATAAAGGCTCCGACCTGACCCGTTGGCTGGGTTTCGGCGCGGTTGTTCTGGCCTCAATCAATATTTTCGGCGGGTTTCTCGTCACCCAGCGCATGCTGGCCATGTATCGTAAAAAAGACTAGGTGAGGCTCGGTATGGAATCGCAAAACATCTCTACCCTCCTTTATCTCGCCTCGGGTGTGTTGTTCATCATCGCGCTGCGCGGGCTGAGTTCGCCCGATACATCGCGGCGCGGCAATTATTTCGGCATGGCGGGTATGGTCATTGCCGTGGGCACAACGCTGGCGCTGCTCGACAGCCAAGGCAGTGACGTCTGGTTTACCATCGTCGCGGGCATCGCCATTGGGGGTGTCATTGGCGCGGCGATCGCGCGTCGCATCGCCATGACCGACATGCCGCAACTCGTTGCCGCCTTTCACTCGCTTGTCGGGCTGGCCGCGGTGATGGTCGCTTGGGCGGCATTTTTATCGCCCGAAGCGTTTAATGTGAGCGAAAACGGCGTCATCAAAACAGCAAGCCTGGTTGAAATGTCGCTGGGCGTGGCTATCGGGGCCATCACATTTTCGGGATCGGTTATCGCTTTTGCCAAGCTGCAAGGCACCATGTCGGGGGCACCTATTTTGCTGCCGCAACGCCATGCCATTAATCTGGTGATCGCGCTGGCGATTGTCGGCGGTATCATCTATCTGGTGGCAGGCGCGCCCGAAACGCATATGACGCCGGAAGTTTTCCTGTTTATTACCGTTCTGTCTTTTGTGATCGGTTTTTTAATCATCATTCCGATCGGCGGGGCGGATATGCCTGTGGTTGTTTCCATGCTGAATTCCTATTCCGGCTGGGCCGCAGCCGGTATCGGCTTTACGCTATCCAATCTGGCATTGATTATCACCGGCTCGCTGGTCGGTTCGTCGGGTGCAATTCTGTCTTACATTATGTGCAAAGGCATGAACCGCTCATTCATTTCGGTCATTCTGGGTGGGTTTGGTGCCGATGATGCGGTCAGTGGGCAAGACTATGTTGAGCAGCGCCCGGTCAAACAGGGCAGTGCGGAAGACGCGGCCTTTATCATGAAAAACGCCGGCTCGGTCATCATCGTGCCGGGCTATGGCATGGCCGTCGCGCAAGCTCAACACGCGCTGCGCGAGATGGTGGATGAACTGAAAAAGAACGGCGTCAAAGTATCCTACGCCATTCACCCGGTTGCCGGACGCATGCCCGGGCACATGAACGTGCTGCTGGCGGAAGCCAATGTGCCCTATGATGAGGTGTTCGAGCTTGAAGACATTAACAGCGAGTTTGCCCAAGCCGATGTCGCTTTTGTGATTGGCGCCAATGATGTGACCAACCCCTCGGCCAAAACCGACCCGACCAGCCCGATTTACGGCATGCCGATTCTGGATGTCGAGCGCGCCGGCACGGTGTTGTTTATCAAACGCGGCATGGGGTCCGGTTATGCAGGTGTCGAGAATGAGCTGTTTTTCCGCGATAACACGATGATGCTGTTCTCGGACGCCAAGAAAATGGTCGAAAACGTCATTAAATCCTTTTAGTCACTTCGGGCTGACGCATGTTCAGACATAAAAAAAGCGCCTTCGGGCGCTTTTTCATTTTTGGCTGAGCCGACGCATTTCCGGCGGCTTAATATTTACGCTTGCCGAGCACCATGCCCTCGCGCTGGGCTGCCTTGCGCGCCAATTTACGGACGCGGCGGACACTTTCGGCTTTTTCGCGGGCGCGCTTTTCAGATGGCTTTTCGTAATGATTGCGAAGCTTCATTTCGCGGAAGACACCTTCGCGCTGAAGCTTTTTCTTCAGAACCTTATAGGCCTGATCAACATTATTATCCCGAACTGAAACTTGCACGTTCCACCACTCCTTAAATTA
>CAJXCG010000076.1 GCA_913051715.1 uncultured Rhodobiaceae bacterium | reverse complement strand
GGCGGGCGGCACGGCGTCAGACCCGTCGGCAATGCGCGCGGCAAGATTTTCCCCGCCCGCCAGCAAAATCGTAACATCGCTGCCCGCGGGCGCATCGTCTGGGCGGCGCACGGCTTTGCCGGCCGCATTGGTGACCAGCGCAAAACCGCGCTGGAGAACAGATTCGTGGCTGAGCAGCTTCAACTGGCGACCCAGCGCCGACACAGATTGTTTTGCCGCGCGCAGTGTTTCGACAAGACGCGCATGACGCCGACGCTCAAGATCACCCAGACCTTGGCGCAAAAACGCCGTGCGCTGAACCAAAATGGCGGGGGTCAGCCGTGCCGCAATGCGCGCCGCCCGCGTGCGGTGCACACCGACATTGACCGAAAGACCGGCGCCCAATCTTTGCCCCACATTGTCGAGAAGCTGGCGCGGCAAAGCCAGTAAATCTTCCAGCCGCGGCAACCCGCGCGCCAGACCTGCCACATGCGCGCTTAATTGCTCGAAGCGGCGCGTTTGCGCGCGCAATTGGCGTCCTTGCAAATCGGCAAGCGTGGCCTGAAGGTCGCCGCGCACGGGAACCGCCATCTCAGCGGCAGCCGTCGGCGTGGGCGCGCGACGGTCGGCGGCGTAATCGATCAGCGTGGTGTCGGTTTCGTGTCCCACGGCTGAAATTAGCGGGATATCAGATTGCGCTGCGGTACGCGCAACGACCTCTTCGTTGAACGGCCATAAATCTTCCAGACTGCCGCCCCCGCGCGCGACGATCAAAATATCTGGGCGCGTCACCGGCCCGTCGGGGGGCAGCGCATTAAAGCCGGCAATGGCGCGCGCAACCTCTTCGGCGCATGTGTCGCCTTGAACGCGCACCGGCCAGACCAGCACATGACAGGGAAACCGATCCGACACGCGGTGGAGAATATCGCGGATCACCGCCCCGCTTGGGCTGGTTATCACCCCGATGCAGGTCGGCAAAAATGGCAATTCCTGCTTGTTTGCCGCGTCGAAAACCCCTTCGGCGGCAAGCTGCTTGCGCCGTTTTTCCAGCAGCGCCATCAGCGCACCCTCGCCCGCAGGTTCCAAGCTATCCACCACAAGCTGGTAGCGCGACTGTCCGGCAAAGGTGGTTAGCCGACCGGTCAAAATCACTTCAAGCCCCTGTTCGGGCTGCACGGGCATTTTTTGCGCCACGGCTTTCCACGCCACCGAGGACAGAACGGCCTTGTCATCTTTGACATCAAAATAAACATGGCCCGATGCGGGCCGCGATACCCGACCCAATTCACCGCGCACGCGCACGCGCCCGAAACTGTCTTCGATCTGGCGTTTGATGGCACCCGACAGTTCGCTCACCGAGAACTCAACAAGATTTGTCTCAAAGTCTTCCATGCATCTTTGCCTTTGCAACTCGCGTTATGATAGAAGTTTTAATCAAGTTTTAGCACCTTCTTATAACGCCAATTTGATGACACAAACCAAATTCAACATTCTTGTTCTGGGCAGCGGCGGGCGCGAACACGCGCTGTGCTGGAAAATTGCCCAAAGCCAGCATTGCGCGCATTTGTTTTGCGCGCCGGGCAATGGCGGCACGGCGAGCGTAGCGGAAAATGTCGTTTTGGACGCAACAGACCATGACGGCGTTGTTGCATTTTGCCGCGACCATGCCATCGCCCTGGTCGTCATTGGCCCCGAAGCGCCGCTGGTGGACGGGCTGGCCGACACCTTGCAGCACCATAATATCGCCGCCTTCGGCCCCGGTGCTGCCGCCGCACAGCTTGAAGGCTCAAAAGGCTTTACCAAGGATTTATGCGCCGAAGCCAATATTCCGACCGCCGCCTATGGCCGCTTTAACGCGGCCGCACCGGCACATGCCTATCTCGACAAACAAGCCCTGCCCATTGTCATCAAGGCCGACGGGTTGGCTGCGGGCAAAGGCGTTATCATTTGCGACACGATGGATGCGGGCCATGATGCCATCGACTATATTTTTGACGGCGCGTTTGGCGATGCGGGCGCGGAACTGGTGATCGAAGAATTTATGACCGGCGAAGAAGCAAGTTTCTTTGTTTTATGCGACGGCACCAACGCCGTGCCGCTGGCAACCGCGCAAGACCATAAGCGCGTCGGCGACGCCGATACCGGGCCGAATACGGGCGGCATGGGGGCTTATTCACCCGCCTCCATCATGACGCCGCAACTTGTTGCCCAAACCATGGACACCATCATCCGCCCCACACTGGACACCATGGCGGCGCGGGGCACGCCCTATTGCGGGGTGTTATACGCCGGCCTGATGCTGACGCCCGACGGCCCCAAGCTGGTGGAGTATAATTGTCGCTTTGGTGATCCCGAGGCGCAAGTGCTCATGATGCGTCTGGAGACCGATTTGGTGCCGGCACTGCTGGCGGCGGCAAAAGGCGATCTGTCGGGCATTGACCTCACCTGGTCGCAAGACGCCGCGCTCACCGTTGTGATGGCAGCGCGCGGTTATCCGGGCAATTATGATAAAGGAACGCAAATTTCGCTCGACGGCGTGAACGAAGACAGCCAACTGGTTGTCTTCCACGCGGGCACGCGCGCCGAAACCTCCGGCACGCTGACAGCGCAAGGGGGGCGCGTGTTAAACGTCACGGCGCGCGGTAAAACAGTGGCACAGGCCCAAACGAAGGCTTATGTTGGGTGCGGAAAGATTGATTGGGCCGACGGCTTCTATCGCAAAGACATCGGTTGGCGCGAAATCGAACGCGAGAAAAATCTGGGGGAAAAATAATGCAGGACGAAGGTGTTGAACGCTATGGCGGAACCAAGGATGTCGCCGACAGCCACAAATTTGACGAAAAAAACCTAGAGGCTTATGCCGCCGCGCATGTCGAGGGCTTTGAAGGCCCCATGGAAGTGCGCCAGTTCAAGGGCGGACAATCCAACCCGACTTATCAGCTTGTCACGCCGAAGAAAAAATATGTCATGCGCCGCAAGCCGCCCGGCAAGCTCTTGCCATCTGCCCATGCGGTTGACCGCGAATATAAAGTGATCACCGCGCTGGGCAAAATCGGGTTCCCCGTGCCGCGCACCTATTGCCTGTGCGAAGACGAAAGCGTGGTCGGCACTATTTTTTACATTATGGACATGGTCGAAGGCCGTATTTTGTGGGATCCGCGCCTGCCGGATATTCCCCGCGACGGGCGCCGCGCCATTTTCGAGGCCAAAATTTCGACGCTGGCAAAATTGCACAATGCCGATTACGAGGCCATCGGGCTGGGTGATTTCGGCAAGCCGGGAAATTATTTTTCCCGCCAGATTTCGCGCTGGACCAAACAATATCAAATGTCGGAAACCCAGACGATCGACACGATGAACAAGCTGATCGATTGGCTGCCCGGCAATATTCCCGATGATGATGCCAATTCGATTGTGCATGGCGATTATCGCCTGGACAATATGGTACTGCATCCCGAAAAACCCGAAGTGCTGGCTGTTCTCGATTGGGAATTGTCGACCCTTGGGCACCCGCTTGGCGACTTCACCTATCATTTGATGCAATGGTTCATGCCGTCTGACGGCGCGTCG
This sequence comes from uncultured Rhodobiaceae bacterium, assembly GCA_913051715.1. GTDB lineage: Bacteria > Pseudomonadota > Alphaproteobacteria > RS24 > RS24 > UBA7378. The sequence goes on along the minus strand of CAJXCG010000076.1, from coordinate 4,433 downwards.
ACACAGACGTTGGAGGGGGCCGATTTCGACGGGCTCAACATTCCCGATGCCGCCGACTATACGCGGCTTTATTGCGAACATACCGGACGCGACAGTATCGAGAATATGGATTTCTACATTGCCTATAATATGTTCCGGCTGGCGGGTATTTTGCAGGGCATTGTCGGGCGCGTGCGCGACGGCACGGCCTCCAATGAACATGCCGCGCTGATGGAAGACCGTGTGAAACCGCTTTCCGATGTCGGTTGGTACTACGCGCAAAAAGCCGGTGCTGTCGGCTAGGCGCAGGCGGACTCACTCGGCCGAAAAATTCAAAAACACAAGTTCGGTGTCGCCATAGCTGCGCCGTTGGGTTTCGGTGAAGCCGGACGGGGCTTGAAAACCTGCGCGCCGATCTTCTTCGACCACCACCAGCGTTTGACGTGCCAGCCAGTTGCCCGCCGCCAGCGCGCGCAAACCGGCCTCGGCCAGTTGCTTGCCATAGGGCGGATCGGCAAAAACCAAATTGAACTCCGGCCCGGCGCTTACCACGCGCGTGCCCAGGCGGGTTGCATCGCGGCGATAAATTTTCGTGCGCCCCAGCACGCCGCATGTTTCGCAATTTTCGCGCAATGTGCCGCGCACCCGTGCATCATTTTCTACAAACAGGCAAAAATCTGCCCCGCGCGAAAGCGCCTCCAGCCCCAGCGCGCCGGTGCCCGCAAACAGATCAAGTACACGCGCATGCGCCAGCGAAATATGCGATTGCGCCGCCAGAATTGAAAACAGCGCCTCGCGCGTGCGCTCGCCCGTGGGGCGCGTGGTTCGGCCCTTGGGCGCTGCAAGCGCCGTACCGCCAAATTCACCGCCGACGATGCGCATCAGAACGCTCGTTCTCCGGCGCTGCTGCATCGCCCACCAGCTTGTGCCATTCACGGCCCAATTGCTGGCGCAAAACGCGGCGCGGCACTTCTTCGACTTTGCCGGCTTCAAGATTGCCAAGCTGAAATGGCCCGAATGAAAGCCGGATCAATCGGTTTACCTTCAAATCGAGATGCTCCAGCACGCGCTTAATCTCGCGGTTCTTGCCTTCGCGCAGCGCCACATTCATCCACACATTGCCGCCTTGTTTGCGTTCCAATTCGGCCTCAATACTGCGATAGCGCACACCGTCAATTTCGATACCGTTTTTCAAATCCGCCAGACGTTCAGGGTCAGCCGTTCCAAAAGCGCGCACCCGATAGCGGCGCAACCAACCCGTGCTCGGCAATTCTAAAAACCGCTTCAGACCGCCATCATTGGTCATCAGCAACAGCCCTTCCGTGTTGATATCGAGCCGACCGACCGCGTTGAGCCGCGGCAGGTTGGGCGGCAATTTCTGAAACACGGTGGGCCGACCTTCCGGGTCGCGCGTGGTGGTGACAAGTCCGGTGGTTTTATGAAAGCGCCACAAGCGTGGCGGGTCCGGCGCGCCCAATATTTTGCCGTCGACGCTGATTTTTTGCTGCGGCGTCACATTAAACGCCGGGGTGTCAAGCCGCCTGCCATCCACCGAGACGCGCCCCTCGGAGATAAGTTTTTCGGCATCGCGACGCGAACACACACCCGCGCGCGCCAACACTTTGGCGATGCGCTCTCCGGCAAATGCCGATTTTTCCCCGGGGCGCTTATCGCCTGCCCGCGATTTGGCCGCCCTATTTCGCGATGGCGTGTTTTGCGATGGCGTGGATCTAGCTTTATGCCCCATAGCTTCCGTGTAGCACGCGTCGGGGCCACCATGCTAGTGTGCGCGCATGAGTGCGTCTGATTATATGACCATTGACTATATGACCCTGGCGCTGGCTGAAGCCGAGGCCGCCGCGCGCGCCGACGAAGTTCCTGTCGGCGCGGTGGTCGTGGCCGCCGACGGCACAATTCTGGCACGCACCGGTAATGCCATGCGGCGAACCAATGACCCGACAGCGCATGCCGAGATGCTGGCCTTGCGCGCGGCATGCGCGACACTTGGCACTGACCGTCTGCCCGATTGCGACCTTTATGTGACGTTGGAGCCATGCACCATGTGTGCTGGTGCGATTGCCCATGCACGCATCCGGCGGCTCTATTATGGTGCCAGCGATCGCAAGGCGGGGGCAGTGGATAATGGCGTGGCGTTTTTCGACCAGCCCAGTTGCCACCACAGGCCGGAGGTTTATGGCGGCATTCAGGAACAAGCCGCCGCGCGCCTGTTGAAAGATTTTTTTGCCCTGCGGCGAAATGAGCCGTTTTTTTGATAGCCAAGCCAGCGCCGCCTCTGCTTAAATCAACGTCAATGAAGGGGAGACATGCATGTATTTCGAACATAATGACAAAACCAAGGAACTGATTGCGCGGGTCGAGGCGTTCATGGACGCACATATTTATCCCGCCGAGAGCGTCTATGCGGAACAGATGGAGGCCTTTGGTGAAAACCGCTGGCAGGTGCCCGCAATTTTGGAAGAATTGAAAGAAAAGGCCAAAGCCGAAGGTCTGTGGAATTTGTTTCTGCCCGAGAGCGAACGCGGCTACGGGCTGACCAATGTTGAATATGCGCCATTATGCGAGATTATGGGACGCGTCGGCTTTGCTTCAGAAGTGTTTAACTGCTCTGCCCCCGACACCGGCAATATGGAAGTGCTGGAGCGTTACGGCAATGACCGGCACAAAAAGGAATATATGGAGCCCCTGCTCGACGGCAAAATCCGCTCGGCTTTCTTGATGACCGAACCGGCTGTGGCCTCGTCCGATGCAACCAATATCGAAACCCGCATTGAACGCGATGGCGATGATTATGTCATTAATGGTCGCAAATGGTGGTCGTCGGGTGTTGGCGATCCGCGCTGCACGATCTCAATTGTAATGGGCAAAACCAACCCCGAAGCCCCGCTGCACCAGCAGCAGTCGCAGGTTTTGGTGCCATTGGATGCCCCCGGCATTGAGATTGTGCGGATGTTGCCGGTATTCGGATTTGACGACGCCCCGCACGGGCACGCAGAAGTTGTGCTGAAAGATGTGCGCGTGCCGGCCGAAAACCTGCTGCTCGGCGAAGGCCGCGGCTTTGAAATTGCACAAGGGCGTCTTGGCCCTGGCCGCATCCACCACTGCATGCGGACAATCGGCGTGGCCGAGCGTGCGCTTGAAAAAATGTGCACGCGGCTTTTGACCCGCACGGCATTTGGCAAGCGCATTGCCGATCACAGTGTTTGGGAACAGCGCATCGCCGAAGCGCGCACCAATATTGAAATGACCCGTCTTTTGACCATGAAGGCCGCCTATATGATGGATACGGTCGGCAATAAGGTCGCCAAAAGCGAGATCGCGCAAATTAAAGTTGCCGGGCCGCGCATTGCCTTGCAGATCATTGATGATGCCATTCAAGCCCATGGCGGCGGCGGCGTGACCAAAGATTTCGGCCTTGCCAAAATGTATGCCGGTATCCGCACATTGCGTCTGGCCGACGGCCCCGACGAAGTGCACAACCGCACCATTGCGCGTCTGGAAATGAAAAAATATCAAGACCTGACGCAAGCCAGCGAAGGCGAGTTGAAAACGCTCGACGTTCCGCGCAGCTAAGCGGAAGGGTTCGTAAAATCAGGGGCGTCCGTTGCTGCGGGCGCCCTTTTTTATTTTTCAGTTTTAGCGTCGCCCGAAAAGGCGTTCGATGTCGGCGAGTTTTAATTCGACATAAGTCGGGCGCCCGTGATTGCACTGTCCGGCATGCGGTGTCGCTTCCATATCGCGCAACAGAGCGTTCATCTCTTCAATGCTCAAGCGCCGCCCGGCGCGCACCGAAGTGTGGCAGGCCAGCGTGCCGGAAATTTCCTCAAGATGTTCTTTCACCGCCAAGCCCTGCCCCAACGTCGCAATCTCCTCAGCCATATCGTTCAACAAACCCGCCAGATCGCCCTTTTGCATCAGGGCGGGGACTTCGCGCACCATAATCGCGGCTTGGGCTTCCTGCTCCGGCCCGAAACGCTCAATGATAAAACCAAGCTCGGCCAGTTCTTCGGCACGCGACACCAAGCGCTCCGCGGCATCCGCCTCCATCTCGACAATCTCCGGCACCAGTAGAATCTGACGTTTAATGCCGTTTTCAGCGATTTGGCGTTTCAAGCGTTCATACACAAGCCGCTCATGCGCCGCGTGCTGGTCGACAATCACGAAGCCGTCATGGGTTTGCGCCAATATATAGGTCTCGTGTAATTGCGCGCGCGCCAGTCCCAGCGGCAGATTGGCCTCAGCAATCGGCGCGGGTTGCGCCGATGCGGTTGCTGCCGTGCTCAACCAAGCCCCAACGTCTTCGCTAAGCCCGCCATAATCACCCGGCGGTGCGGCAAAGTCACTTTGCCCGGCAGCCGCCGCTTGCGCCCATGCGGATGCGCGCGTTGCGCCCGATCGATGCCCGCCATAAGCGCCACCAGACGCTCCGCCCGAAC
>CAJXCG010000075.1 GCA_913051715.1 uncultured Rhodobiaceae bacterium | reverse complement strand
CTGATGTGGGTTCATCTGATGCCAGTTTATCTGGTGCGGGCTCATCTGATGTGGGTTCATCTGATGCCAGTTTATCTGGTGCGGGCTCATCTGATGTGGGCTCAGTGGATATTTCTTGCGGTTTCGGCTTGATGCAGCGATAGCCCAGCGCCGATAAAATCTCGGCAAGATCGTCGCCGCCGCACCCCATAATCGACATCATGTCCGCGTTCATCTTAAAACTTTTGGGATTTTGTGCGTCGGCCAGAAGCGGGCGGATCAGGTCGTCGAGCCGCTCGAGCATATCGAGGCGAATGGCGCGCGCGCGGGTTGGGTAAAATCCGGCGGCGCGATATTGCCGCGCGGGCAAGTTTTCGCGGGCCACCGATGTCAGCCCGGCTGCGGGCAGACGACGCATATCCTTGGCCGCCTCGCGGCTGTCCTCCAAAATCGTGGCGAGCGCCAAAATGGCCGCCGGGGCCGGCTTCAAAAGGGCGGGCATAAACACATTATACGCCCCGAACCGCACCCCATATTGGCGTAATTGTCGGCGCAGCGTTTGGTCGAGGCGCGCCAGTAAATCAGCGATGTCATTACGCGCCAGATTGCCCTTATTTTCCAATAGCTGAAACGCCACACCGCGGGCCAGACCATCGAGATCAGTGGCTTTTTGAAGTTCGACAAGCGGCTTCAGCGTATCGGCGACCTTAGCGCGCAACCATTGGGTGACGCGCGCTTCGGCGCGTTGGCGTGTGTCGCCATTGAGCATTTCATCAGCCAAGAGCCGCGCCGTCGGCGTCAGATAGGCAAGCGCTGTTGTTTCGCTGTCGCCATCGCCTGTATGCATGCGCGCAATCGCGGCTGTCTGCCAGATGATCTCGCCCGTATCGGACAGCGAAAACGCGTCATTCTCGGCGGCTGCAATCGCCAAGGCACGCGCGCGCAAGGCTTCGCCGGCGGTCTTTTCAACCGCGCTGCGCGCCGTCCCGGCGGGTGCGCCCTTGAGCCTGGGGTCGCGCTCAATACGCAAACCATTGAGACGGCCCATATATTCACCCGCCACCATCAGGTCACCATTGGGCTCAATTTCGGCTGTCACCGCTTCGCCGCCTTGCAGACGCCGCATCAGGGCAGAAGAATTTTTGTCGACAAATTGCCCCATGAGTTTCATGTGCAGCGCATCCGAAAGGCGGTCTTCCACCGTCCGGCTGCGCTCCTGCCAATGCTGGGGATCTTCCAGCCAATCATTGCGGTTGGCGACATAAGTCCATGTGCGAATATGTGCCAGCCGTGTCGACAGCGTGTCGAGGTCGCCCTCAATTCGGTCGCAACGCGCAATCTGTTCGTCCATCCACGCCGCCGGTATGACGCCGGTTTCGTGTCGCAAAAAGGTGAAAATCTCGCCGACCAGCCCGCTATGCTCGCTCGCCATAGTCTTGCGGAAATCCGGAATTTGGGCGACCGACCATAACAGCCGGACGTCGTTCTCGGTTGCCGCAAGGTCGCATATGGCCGGGTCGCGCGACAGCAGATTAAGCGCCTGCATATCGTCGGCCATGGGCGCGCGCGCCAGGCCGGGGCGCGGGGCGGGGTGTTCGAGGCTGATAATCAGGGCGGGCAGGGTCGAAAAATCAAGGTTCGGATTGCGCCACATCAAGGATTTGATCGGCTCGAATTCATGGTTTTCGATCTGCGCCACCAACTCCTCGTCGAACAGCGCAAGATCGGCGGTCACGCCGAAGCTGCCGTCATTTTTGTGGCGTCCGGCGCGTCCGGCTATTTGGGCGAGTTCCGCCGGGCTGAGGTCGCGGTGGCGGCGCCCGTCAAATTTGCGCCGTTGGGCGAATGCCACATGGTCGACATCCATGTTGAGCCCCATGCCGATGGCATCGGTGGCGACGAGAAAATCAACCTCGCCCGATTGATACATCGCGACTTGCGCGTTGCGCGTGCGCGGGCTCAAGCCGCCCATCACCACGGCCGCCCCGCCGCGTTGCTGGCGGATCACTTCGGCGATGGCATAGACATTGTCGGCGGAAAACGCGGTAATGGCCGAACGGCGCGGCAGACGCGAGAGCTTTTGGGCACCGTTCCAACGCAGTTCGGAAAACCGCGCGCGGCTTTCAATCGGCGTATCGAGCAGGTTTTTCAAAATCGCCGCCATGGTCGTTGCCCCGAGCAAAAGGGTCTCGTGGCGGCCACGCGCGTGCAAAATGCGGTCGGTGAAAACATGTCCCCGCTCGGGGTCAGCGGCGAGCTGCACTTCGTCAATCGCCACAAAATCCACCTCGCGGCTGATCGGCATGGCCTCGGTGGTGCAGATGAAAAACCGCGCATTGGGCGGCACAATTTTTTCTTCGCCGGTAATCAGTGCGACATCTGCGCGATGGGCTTTGCCGAAATGTCCCGCCAGCACGCGGTCGTAAACCTCGCGCGCGAGCAGGCGCAGGGGCAGTCCGATCATGCCGCTTTGATAAGACAGCATGCGCTCCATGGCGAGATGGGTTTTGCCCGTGTTGGTTGGGCCCAAAACAATGCGTAGCTGTGCGTTGTCTGTCATCCCGCTAATGTGACCAGTCTGGTAGCGCTGTGCAAGCGGCACGGCGTCGCAAGGGTGATTCGATTGCGAATCGGAAAAACCGGAACAAGCACAGAACATAGCATGTCCGAATCACTTACATAGTAGGGCTTCATGGTTCGTTCACGACTAAATCTTGTGGGTCGGCGCAATCGCGCAGGGTTTTCCGGCACGATGCGGCCCATTGTCAATAGCGCCAAAGACAGACATAGTGAGGCCCTGCATTGGCGCCAGCGCGACGAGCGCAGCGCATGGTTTTGGGGGGGAATAAAATGGATTTTGACATACCGGAAGAGATCAAGACATATCTGGCCGAACTGGACGCGTTTATTGCGCGCGAGATCAAACCGCTGGAAGAACAAGACGACAATATCCGGTTTTTTGACCATCGCCGCGAATATGCCCGTACGGATTGGGACAATGACGGTCAACCCCGCCATGAATGGGAGGAATTGCTGGGTGAAATGCGCCGTCGGGCCGATGCCGCCGGACATTTGCGCTTTGCCTTGCCAAAGGAATATGGCGGACAAGACGGCTCAAATTTGGCAATGGCGGTGATCCGCGAGCACCTCGCTGAAAAGGGCTTGGGGCTGCACAATGATTTGCAAAATGAAAGCTCGATTGTCGGCAATTTCCCACAAGTACTGATGTTCCGCGATTTCGGCACCCCCGAACAACAAGACACATTTATCAACGGTATGCTGGCGGGCACGCACCGCGTCGCATTTGGTTTGACCGAGCCCGACCACGGCTCGGATGCAACCTGGATGGAAACGCGCGCCGAGCCGTGCACCCGCGACGGGGTTGATGGCTGGCTTATTAATGGCGAAAAAATGTGGAATACCGGCCTTCATGTCGCCAATTACGACATGATTTTCGCGCGCACCTCGGGCGATGATGGCGCCGCGCGCGGCATTAGCTGTTTTCTGGTTCCAACGGATGCGCCGGGTTTCAAAATCGAGGAATATTTGTGGACATTCAACATGCCGACCGACCATCCGCGCATATCGCTTACAGATGTTTGGGTGCCGGATACGGCGCTGTTCGGCCCGCGCGATGGCGGGCTGGTGCTGGCGCAGCATTTTGTGCATGAAAACCGTATTCGTCAGGCCGCCTCCGGTGTCGGCGCGGCGCAATATTGCATCAGTGAAAGCGTGGCCTATGCCAAGGCACGCAAACCTTTCGGCAAGGCTTTGGCGTCCAATCAGGCCATTCAGTTTCCGTTGACCGAACTGCATACCGAATGTGAGATGGTACGCAATCTCGTTTATAAAACGGCGGCGCAAATGGACACCATGACCAAGCCGGAAGTGGCCCAGCGCATATCCGACAAAGTGTCGATGTGTAATTACCGCGCCAACCGGCTGGTGTGCGAGGCGGCTGACCGCGCCATGCAGGTGCATGGCGGCATTGGCTATTCGCGCCACAAACCATTTGAGCATATTTATCGTCATCACCGCCGCTACCGCATCACCGAAGGGTCGGAAGAAATTCAGATCCGCAAAGTGGCCGGGCATTTGTTCGGTTTTATCGGCAAGTAGGAGGTCACATAATGCCAGTACCGGAGGGGTTTGAACCGCTCGATATTGCCGCGCGGCTGGGACGCGATGCGGCGGATTTTCTGACCCATAGCGGCCCGATTTATGTGCGCGAGGATGCCGACATGCCCCAGCTCGGTTTTGAGGTGCTGCCGCATATGTGTAATCCGGCCGGCGTTTGCCATGGCGGTATGATGATGACGGTTTTGGATACCGGCCTTGCTTTTATTCTGCACGCGGCCTTGAAGCAGCGCGTGTTTTCGCCGTCGATCAGTTTCAATTTCGATTTTTTGGCACCCGCGCAAACAGGCCAGTGGCTCGAGACGAGCGGCACATGCACCAAATACACCAAACGCACCGGCTTTGTTTCCGGTGCGCTTTTGGGGCCCGATGGCCCGGTGGTGCAAGCCAGCGGCATTTTCCGCATCACCGAAAGAACAGCAGCCGATATCTCAGCAAACATCGCTTGACGTGTGGGACGCATTTTTCTATATCAAGCGCTCGGTTGGGCTTTGGCTCGGCCCTGCAGAGATTTACTCGGAGAAAAGCCCATGTCACGCGTTTGCGATCTGACCGGAAAAACAGTCATGAGCGGCAATAATGTCAGCCACGCCATGAATAAAACCCGCCGTCGCTTCTTGCCCAATTTGCAGCAGGTCAGCCTGCCGAGCGAGGTGTTGGGGTATACATTGCGGCTGCGGATCAGCGCTGCGGCGCTGCGTTCGGTCGAACATCGCGGCGGCATTGACGCGTTTTTGCGCGCCGCGTCGGACAAACAACTCTCCGCCAAAGCCCGCAAGTTCAAAAAACAAGTTGTGGCAAAATCCGCCTAAAAATCCGCTTATCCGGGAAAGCCGCGCACGGGTGCATCGCCCGTGCGTACCGTGCGCCCGCCGGCGCCGCCGGCTTTCAGCGCGCCGGTAGCCAAGCCTTTGGCGCCGGTCGGTGCATTGGCTGACTTCGACGACTGGTCGGCATCATCAAAAAGTTCGGCAAGTTTGTCGGTCATGGCACCGCCCAATTGCTCGGCATCGACAATCGTCACCGCGCGGCGGTAATAGCGCGTCACATCATGGCCGATGCCAATGGCGATGAGTTCGACCGGCGACTGGGTTTCGATATCTTCAATGACATTGCGTAAATGTTTTTCAAGGTAATTGCCGGCATTGACCGACAGCGTGCTGTCATCGACCGGCGCACCGTCGGATATGACCATCATTATGCGGCGTTGTTCGCCGCGCGCCAGCAGACGGTTATGCGCCCAAATGAGCGCTTCGCCGTCAATATTTTCCTTCAGCAGACCTTCGCGCATCATCAGCCCGAGATTGCGCCGCGCCCGACGCCACGGTGCATCGGCGTTTTTATAGACAATGTGGCGCAGATCGTTCAGCCGCCCGGGATGGCCCGGCTTGCCGTTTGCCATCCAAGTTTCGCGCGCCTGACCGCCCTTCCAGGCGCGGGTTGTGAAGCCCAGAATTTCGGTTTTGACATTGCACCGCTCCAGCGTGCGCGCGAGAATATCGGCGCACATGGCGGCGACCGTGATCGGGCGTCCGCGCATCGAGCCTGAATTGTCGAGCAGCAGGGTCACAACCGTGTCGCGGAAATTCGTGTCGGATTCCATTTTATACGAAAGCGGCTGGGTCGGGTCGGTGATGACCCGCGACAAGCGCGCGGGATCCAGATAGCCTTCTTCCAGATCGAAATGCCACGACCGATTTTGCTTGGCCTGCAGGCGGCGTTGCAGGCGGTTGGCAAGGCGCGAAACGACGCCTTGCATCTGGTGTAACTGCTGGTCGAGATAGGCACGCAAACGCGCCAATTCCTCGGCATCGCACAAATCTTCGGCGTCAATAATCTCGTCGAATTTGGCGGTATAGACATTATAGGCTGATTTTGCCGGGTTCACCGCCCCGTCGGGCGCATAAGGCTGGGCGGCTTCGCCGGCATCTTCGCCGTCGGTTTCGCCGTCGACCTCTTCGCCTTCCATCTGGACGGTTTCCTGGTCGCCTTCCTCCATCTCGCCGTCGCCCATCTCCATATCTTCCGATGAACTGCCATCTTGTTGCTCGGCCTGCCCGCCTTCGCCGTCTTCGGGGCCATTGTCGCCTTCTTCGCCGTCGCCTTCTTCGCCGTCTTCGTTTTCGAGATCACCGGCGGGGTCGCTGAGGCCGAGATCGACCAGAATGTCGCGCGTTACATTGGCGAAAGCCTGCTGGTCGTTCATCAGCGGCACCAGATTGTCCAGCTTGTCGCCGACGCGCTCGCTGATCCAGCTTTGCCAGGCCGCAACGACGCCTTGCGCGGCAGGTGGCGGGGGCGTGCCTGTGAGGGCCTCGCGCACCATGAAACCGAGTGCTTCGGAAACCGGCGCATCGTCGCGGGTCATTTGGTCGTGATAGCCAAGTTTGAGGCAGCGCGCTTCGTGCATATCGCCCAGATTGCGGGCAATGCCTTTCATGTCACGCGCGCCCAGCGCTTCGCAGCGTGCGTCTTCGGCTGCCGTGAAAGAGGCGCGCGCCTCTGCCTCTTGGGGCATCATTTGGGCGTTGACCGCTTCGTCATGATGGGCCAAATGCAGCGCGAAACTGTCGGACTGGCCGCGCACATTTTGCCGATCCGCCGGATCGAGATCGCGCGCGGGTTGCGGCAGGCGCGCGCGCAGACCGTTCAGGCTCGGGGTTTCCGAACCAAAGGTCACAGTGAGTTCGGCTTCCTCGGCAATCGACCGCATGGTCTGCGTCAAGGCGCGTTTGAACTCTTCGATCGGTTCACGCTCGTTCATTATTTGACCTAATTGCCAGCCAGAACACTGACCGCGGCTTGCGGCAGATCCTCACCCAGACAACGCTGGTAAAACTCCGCCACGGTAGGCCGTTCCAACTCGTCGCATTTATTCAAGAATGTCACCTGAAACGCAAAACCAATATCGCCGAAAATCGTGGCGTTTTCCGCCCATGTCAGCACGGTGCGCGGGCTCATTACGGTGGAAATATCGCCATTGATAAAGCTCGCCCGCGTCAGATCAGCAACCCGCACCATAGCCGCGATTTTATCACGCCCTTCAGCGCCGTCATAACCCATGGCCTTGGCATGAACAATGTCGGTTTCGCGCTCATGCGGCAGATAATTCAGCGTCGAAACAATGTTCCACCTGTCCATCTGCCCCTGATTGATCTGTTGCGTGCCGTGATAAAGGCCGGATGTATCGCCGAGGCCGATCGTGTTGGTGGTGGCAAACAGGCGAAAACCGCTATGCGGGCGAATGACCTTATTCTGGTCGAGCAGCGTCAGCTTGCCGGATACCTCCAACACGCGCTGGATCACAAACATGACATCGGGGCGACCCGCATCATATTCGTCAAACACCAGTGCCACGGGATTTTGCAGCGCCCATGGCAAAATGCCTTCTTGAAACTCCGTCACCTGTTTGCCGTCGCGCAACACAATGGCGTCCTTGCCGACCAGATCGATACGGCTGACATGGCTGTCCAGATTGACCCGCACGCACGGCCAGTTCAACCGCGCGGCAACCTGTTCGATATGGGTCGATTTACCGGTGCCGTGATAGCCCTGCACCATGACACGGCGGTTATGGGCAAATCCCGCCAGTAGCGCCAGCGTGGTGTTTTTGTCGAACAGATAATCGGCGTCATAATCGGGCACATATTCGTTCTTCTCGGCAAAGGCCGGTACTTCGAGATCGGTTTCAAAGCCGAAAATTTCGCGCACGGATACCGTCGTGTCCGGCTGGTCAGGCATCGGGCCCGGTTGATTTTGCTCGGCGTTTGTTTGATCAGAGGTCGTCATTATTTTCTCCCAGGGCGGCCCATACACAGATGCGGGCCAAGTGTTACCAAATAAAATGCATTAACAAAAGCCGGAAGCTTTTAAATATTCATGGGCCTTTATGACGCGCTGCAGGCGTTCTTCGTGTTTGCGGTCGCCACCATTGGCATCGGGGTGGAGTTTCTTGACCAGCGATTTATAAGCGGCGCGCACATCATCGGCCGTGGCTGTAGCATCGAGGTCGAGAATATCAAGCGCGCGTTTCTGGCCGGTC
>CAJXCG010000074.1 GCA_913051715.1 uncultured Rhodobiaceae bacterium | reverse complement strand
GGAAGAAGCGCCTGTCGAAGAAGCACCTGCGGAAGAAGCTGTGGCTGAAGAAGCACCTGCGGAAGAAGCACCTGCGGAAGAGACACCTGTCGAGGCACCTGCAACCCCCGATGAAGAAGCCTCAGCCCAAGCCGAATAATTTCAACCCTTCAAGTTACGGAGACGAAACATGGCCGACATTACAGCGAGCATGGTGAAGGAATTGCGCGAAGCGTCCGGTGCCGGAATGATGGACTGCAAAACAGCCCTGAACGAAAATGATGGCAATATGGAAGCCGCCATTGACTGGCTGCGTACCAAAGGCCTCGCCAAAGCAGCGAAAAAAGCCGGTCGTGTGGCGGCTGATGGGCTTGTCGGCGTGGTTTCAGGTGGCACCTCCGGCGCTGTCGTTGAGGTCAATTCCGAAACGGATTTCGTCGCCCGTAATGAAACATTTCAGGCCATGGTCACAGATATTTCCGCCATCGCGCTCAACACGGGTGGTGAGCATGATAGCTTGTTGGCCGCGGATTATCCCGGTGCTGATAAATCGGTCGAAGCCCATGTGCAGGAAATGGTCGGCACGATTGGTGAGAATATGACGGTTCGGCGCTCAAAAACGCTGCACGTCAATGACGGTGTGGTTGCCAGCTATATGCACAGCCAAGTTGCTGACGGGCTGGGCAAAATCGGCGTCCTCGTGGCGCTGCAATCGACGGGTGACAAGGAAAAACTCGACGCGCTTGGGCGCCAGCTTGCCATGCATGTGGCGGCGACAAACCCGCTGGCCGTCAATGTTGACAGTCTGAACCCGGACGATATTGAGCGCGAGCGCGCCGTGCTGATTGCCGAAGCCAAAGAAAGCGGCAAGCCCGATGAGATTATCGAGAAAATGGTCGAGGGTCGCCTGCGTAAATTCTATGAAGAGGTTGTGCTGACCTCGCAAGTTTTTGTCATTGACGGCGAAACCCGCATTTCCAAAGTGCTGGAGAATGCCGCCGGAGATGTCGGCGCACCGGTCGAACTGACTGGGTTTGCCCGATTTGAACTGGGCGAGGGCGTCGATAAGGGCGAAGAAGCCGATTTTGCGGCCGAAGTTGCGGCGGCGGTCAGCAACGCCTAGCAATTTTGTGTCTCCGGCCACGGGGGAATCGCGCGAGACTTCGTGGCACAACACGGCCAAAGGAGCAGCGCATGAGCGAACAAGTAGACTATAAGCGTGTCCTCTTGAAGGTCTCGGGCGAAGCGCTGATGGGCGGCGGTCAATACGGCATTGACGTTGCCACCGTTGACCGCATTGCCTCGGAAGTCAAAGACGCGATCTCGCTGGGCGTTGAAGTTTGCATGGTCATTGGCGGTGGCAATATTTTCCGCGGGCTTTCCGGTGCCGCCGACGGCATGGATCGGGCCAGCGCCGATTATATGGGTATGCTGGCAACCATTATGAACGCTTTGGCAATGCAAAACGGTTTGGAACGCCTGGGCGTGCCGACGCGGGTGCTGTCGGCTATTCCGATGACCAGCGTATGCGAGCCGTATATTCGCCGGCGCGCGATCCGGCACATGGAAAAAGCGCGGGTGGTTATTTTTGCCGCCGGGACGGGCAATCCGTTTTTCACCACGGACACGGCGGCGGCTCTGCGCGCAGCGGAAATGAATTGCGATGCGTTGATGAAGGGCACCAATGTGGACGGTGTATATTCGGCTGACCCAAAAACAGACCCATCGGCAGAACGCTTCGACCAGCTTAGCTATATTGATGTTCTTACAAAAGATCTTAAGGTGATGGATGCATCGGCAGTGTCGCTGTCGCGCGAAAACGGAATTCCGATTGTCGTTTTTTCGATCCAGACATCGGGCGGGTTTATGAATGTCTTGCGCGGCACCGGCAAAAGCACTGTTGTGCGTGATTAGATTGACGAATTAGGGGGAATAAAAATGAGCATTGATCTGGATGATATCGCGCGCCGCATGGAAGGTGCCGTTGCCACGCTGAAAACTGATCTCGGTGGTTTGCGGACAGGGCGCGCCAGCGCCAGCTTGCTGGAACCGATCATGGTCGAGGCCTATGGTCAGCAAATGCCGATCTCGCAAGTCGGGACGATTTCCGTGCCCGAGCCGCGCATGCTGTCCGTGCAGGTTTGGGATAAGGGGCAGGTGACACTGGTCGAAAAAGCCATTCGCGAGTCCGGCTTGGGGTTGAACCCCATGGCCGATGGTCAGCTTGTGCGTATCCCGCTGCCCGAGCTTAACGAAGAGCGCCGCGAGGAACTGGTCAAAGTCGCCGGACGCTATGCCGAGCAGGCGCGCGTGGCGGTGCGAAATGTGCGCCGCGACGGCATGGAGCAGATCAAAAAGGCTGAAAAAGACGGTGACATGTCGCAAGACGACGCCAAGCTGTTCTCCGATGAAGTTCAAGAAACCACCGACCGCTTCGTCAAGGCGATTGACGAAACGCTGGAGACCAAAGAGGGCGAGATCCGTCAGGTCTGATACGCTGAAAACGATATGGAACCTGAGCGTGAAATAGCACCCGTATCGCACCTCGCCATTGTCATGGATGGAAATGGGCGCTGGGCGCAGCAGCGTAACCTGCCGCGCCGTGAGGGGCATGCAGTAGGCGTTGAAACTGTTCGCCGCGCCGTGCGCTTTATCGCTGACGCCGGTATTGAGTGTCTAACGCTGTTTTCCTTTTCGACTGAAAATTGGCAGCGGCCATCGGGGGAGGTGAAGTTTCTGATGCGTCTGCTCAAGCACTATATCGAAGCCGACCTCGCGGAATTACACGACAATAATGTGCGCGTGAAAATTATTGGCAAGCGGCAAGGCCTCGACGCCCAGCTTGTCAAACTGATCGAACATGCCGAACACGTCACGGCCGAAAATACCCGCATGCGGCTGCAAATTGCCTTTAATTATGGCAGCCGCGAGGAAATCGCAGCGGCGGCGGCGCGTTTGGCGCAGCGTGTGGCGCAAGGAGAACTTGATGCTGCGGGCATCACGCCAGAACTGGTCGAGGCCGAATTGTCGACCCACGGATTGCCCGATCCTGATCTCATTATTCGCACCAGTGGGGAAAATCGCCTGAGTAATTTTCTGCTCTGGCAAAGCGCGTATTCGGAGTTTTATTTTACCGATGTATTGTGGCCTGATTTTGATGCAGCGACCCTGCACGCTGCTTTGCAGGCCTATCATCAGCGCGAACGTCGATTTGGTCGTATCGAGGCCAGTTTGAGTATAACGGACTGACACGCGCCATGGCATTTTCCGAAAGATTGAGCAGAGTGGGAGACGGGCTGGTCAAGCGCGTCTTGTCGGCGCTGGCGCTTTTGCCGCCTGTGCTTGTCGCGATCTGGGCTGGCGGCCCGATATTGTTGGTGCTGCTGGCAATCGTCGGCGCGATTATGAGTTATGAGTGGGTCAGGCTGTTGGCCAGCGACAAGCCGCGCAAGGACACAATTTTTTTGGCGGGTGGGCTATCGGGTCTGCTGCTGGTTTCTTATTTCGCCTCGCCGAATGATGGCTTGCGGCTGCTGCTGGTTTTCCTGTTGGTTTTTGGCGGTCTGTTTTGGCTGTTTCGCTGGCGCACAACGCCAGTGCTCGGCGGCATGGTTTATTTGGGCTGGCCGCTTTTGACGGTTGTTTTTTTCCGCGAAAGTGCCTCGGGCGGCATTTTACTTTTGTATATTTTTCTCACCGTTTGGGCGGTTGATATTTTCGCCATGTTTTGCGGAAAATTATTCGGTGGGCCGCAAATGGCACCGCGTATTTCACCGAATAAAACTTGGGCCGGCATGATCGGCGCGGTGTTTGGCGCGAGCGTGGTGGGGCTTGTGGCACATTTTTGGGCCGATGCGCTTATTGCGCCGACGCTTGCCCTGCCGATTATTTTGCTGCTGGGCGCGGTGTTGGCTGTGGTCGCCCAGCTTGGTGACCTTTTCGAGTCTGCGCTGAAACGCAAATACGACTTGAAAGATACAGGGGCGATTTTGCCCGGGCATGGCGGCGTACTGGATCGGGTTGACGGATTGATCGGCGCGCTGATTTTTCTGCATGTGATTGTTCTTTTGCGCGGGCCATCGCCGCTTGAAGCGATTTTGGTGTGGTGACGCATGCGTAAAATTTCAGTTTTTGGCGCCACGGGTACAATTGGAGATAACACGCTCGACCTCGTCAGCAGACATCCCGACAAGTTTGATGTCCATGTGCTGACGGCGCATGAAAATGTGGAAAAACTTGTCGGTCTGGCGCGCGTTCACATGCCTTCGCGGGTCGTGGTGTCTAATGGTGAACACCAGCAAGCACTGGCCGCAGCGCTGGCGGATCTGCCGATCAAGGTAGAGGCGGGGGCGGCGGCCTTGGTCGATGCGGCAAGCGAGCCGGTTGATCTTGTTGTCATGGGCATTGTCGGCTTTGCCGCCTTGGCGCCAAGCCTTGCTGCGGTGCGCCATGCTGAGGCGGTTGCGCTGGCGAACAAGGAGTGTCTGGTTGTGTCCGGGGCTATGCTGATGGATCTGGCCGCGCGCCATGCCACGCGCCTTTTGCCGGTTGACAGCGAGCATAATGGTATTTTTCAACTGCTGGACGGGCGCCCCGCCGACACGCCCTCTAAAATTGTGCTGACGGCATCGGGCGGGCCGTTTCGTGAGATGGCGGCTCATGAGATGGCGCATGTGACGCCGGAAATGGCAGTCGCGCACCCGAATTGGACAATGGGCGCCAAAATTTCCGTCGACAGCGCAACCTTGATGAATAAGGGTCTCGAATTGATCGAGGCCCGCATATTTTTTGACATTGACCCGGGCTTGCTTGATGTGGTCGTGCATCCGCAATCGATCGTGCATGCTTTTGTGCATTTTTGTGACGGGAGCGTATTTGCACACATGGCGACGCCGGATATGCGAATTCCTCTGGCGCATTGCCTCGGCTTTCCCGAACGCCTTGATCACGGCGCAGTTGCGCTGGACCTCGCTGCCATCGGCGCGCTGAATTTTGAGCCGGTTGATCGGGCGCGCTTTCCCTGTCTTGTTCATGCCGAGCGCGCCATGAATGTGGGCGGCATATACCCAACCGTGCTAAACGCCGCCAACGAGGTTGCGGTTGCCGGGTTTTTGGCCGGCCAGCTGAAATTCACCGATATTGCCGATATGGTCGCGCGCGCGTTGGACGCCGAAGCCGAACTCGTCGCGCCCTTCGATCCGAGTGAACTGGACGGCCTTGCAAGCTGCGACAAAAAAACCAGACATTTCTGCTCAGAATTGATAAAAGACGTGTCATAGAACGTTTGGGGTTTCGCTGGCTGATAGACAATTTACGACTGCTGTCATCTGTGTTCGGAACCTTTAGCCAGTTGTTATTTGGCCAAATGATATTTGGCCAGACGTTATTTGGGAGGTCTCATGGAAGCGCTTGTCTCGCAGATATTCTCTGTCGGCTTCGGCATTATTGTGCCGTTTATTTTTGTGCTGACGATTGTCGTTTTCTTTCATGAGCTCGGGCACTTTTATGTGGCGCGCAGATGCGGCGTTGCGGTCGAAGTATTTTCCGTCGGTTTTGGGCGTCCTTTGGCGAGTTGGTATGACAAGCACGGCACGCAATGGAAAATCGGGTGGATGCCCTTGGGCGGCTATGTGAAGTTTTTTGGCGATGAAAATGCTGCGAGCGCCCCCGACACTGAAGCGCTCAAAAACATGGATGCAGAAGCGCGCAAAAACACACTGTTTGACAAACCGCTGGGCCAGCGGGCCGCCGTCGTGTTTGCCGGGCCTGCAGCGAATTTCTTGCTGGCGATTATTATTTTCGCCGGGCTTTACGCGATTTTGGGACAGCGCGTGACCGACCCGGTGGTCGGCTCGGTGGTTGCTGAAAGTGCAGCAGAGCGCGCGGGTTTCCAATCCGGCGATCTCATCCTTGCCATTGACGGTGATGAGGTCGAAACATTTGCTGAGGTTCGCCGCATTGTCACGGTCAACGCCGATAACGAGCTTATTTTTGAAATCGAGCGCGCGGGCAGTACGCTGCTTTTGCCGGCGACGCCGGATTGGTATCTTGAAACCGATCGATTTGGCAATGAATTCCGCATTGGTCGGCTGGGCGTGTCGGTCGGGCTGGACGACGCCAATATGCGCCATGTGCGATACAACCCTGTCACGGCTGTGTGGATGGGGGTCAAGGAAAGCTATTTCATTGTTGAACAGACCTTTACCGTGCTGGGCCGCATTATCACGGGCCGCGAAAGCGCTGAAAGTCTGGGCGGACCCATTCGTATCGCGCAACTTTCCGGGCAGGCGGCGTCGCTCGGCCTGGTCGCGCTCATCAATTTGACGGCAGTTCTGTCGGTCAGCATTGGTCTTGTGAATTTGTTCCCAATCCCGATGCTCGATGGTGGTCATCTGATGTTTTATGCTTATGAAGCCGTTGCCGGAAAGCCCATGCCCGAACGGGTGCAGGAGGTTGGGATGCGGATAGGTTTGTCGATGGTCCTCGCCTTATTTATTTTTGTGACGTGGAATGACATTACCAGATGAATGCTGGACGAAAACATGTCACCTTACCGTAAATCCATCCCTTTCGTTCAACATTAGATTTCAAAGGTAGAATTATGCGCTTTCAGGGTTTCCGGCTTGCTGTCATTTGCGCGTTTGCCTGGGGAGCGAGTTTCCCCGTCATTGCACAACAGGCAGATGGCGGGACCACCGCAACACCCGCTGCGAGCGCGGAAATTATCAAATTTATTCGTGTCGAAGGCACCCAGCGTGTCGAGGAAGAAACTGTACGCGCTTATATGGTTGTGAGCGAGGGCATGGTCGACGATGTCGACATGGTTGACCGGTCGGTGAAAACATTGTTTGGCTCCGGCCTTTTTTCCGATGTCACCATCCGGCGCAGCGAAGGCGGATTGATTGTTTCGGTTGTCGAAAACCCGATTGTCAACCGCGTGTCATTTGAAGGCAACAGTGCCATTAATGATGACACTATGAAAAACGAGGCGGAATTGCGCCCACGTCAGGTGTATACGCGCGCGCGGGTGCAAGACGATGTCGAGCGTTTTATTGAGATTTATCGGCAGAGCGGCTATTTCGCCTCGCGCATTGAGCCGAAGGTCATCCAGCTGCCGCAAAACCGTGTCGATGTGATTTTTGAGATCAATGAAGGCCCGGTGACCGGAATTCGGTCGATTAATTTTGTCGGCAATAAGGCGTTTGATGACGACCGCTTGCGTGAGGAAATCATTACTTCGGAAACGCGGTGGTGGCGATTTTTTTCTTCGACAGACAGTTACGACCCCGATCGGCTGAATTTTGACCGCCAGCGTCTTCGTCGGTTTTATCTCAGCAAGGGCTATGCTGATTTTCGCGTCATCAGTTCCAGTGCCGAACTGACCCGCAATGGCGAGGAATTTTTCGTAACCTTCAATATTGAAGAGGGCGAACTGTTCACTTTCGGCGAGTCGCGCATTAACTCGACCGTCGAAACGATAGATAATGAGGCATTGGAAGCGGCAATCGACCATGCTGAGGGCGAGCGATACGATCTCAGAAAAATCGAGGACACCGAAGACGCATTGACTAAGCTGCTTGGTGAAAACGGCTTCGCTTTTGCTGACATTCGTGCCCGCACACGCCGCGACCGCGAGAACAATCTGATCCGGGTCGAATATGTGATCGAGGAGGGGCCGCGCGTCTATGTCGAGCGCATTAATATTAACGGCAATGACCGCACGCATGACGAAGTGCTGCGGCGGGAAATTCGGATCAGCGAAGGCGATGCATTCAATCGCGTGCTTCTGGAGCGCTCGCGCCGCAATCTGCGTGCGCTGGGATATTTCAGTTCGGTCGATATTGAAGAAAGCCCGGGCAGCGAGCCGGACAAAACCATTATCGACGTGAACGTTGTTGAGCAGTCAACTGGCGAGCTGACTTTTGGGGTCGGCTATTCGTCGGCGGAAAGCCTGACCACCGAATTCTCCGTTGCCGAGCGCAACCTTCTGGGGCGGGGACAGAAATTGAATCTGCGCGTCGGGGTCAGCAGCGAAGTGCAACGGTATTCGCTGAATTTCACCGAGCCATTTTTTCTAGACCGTCGCGTTTCGGCTGGTTTCAGCCTGTTCAATACTGAAAATGATTATGACAATGAGGCCAATCTTGAAACCCGCTCCACAGGCGTCGGTGGCCGGGTGGCGT
>CAJXCG010000073.1 GCA_913051715.1 uncultured Rhodobiaceae bacterium | reverse complement strand
ACCCGCCGGTAAAACACTGGGGCTTGTGGGCGAAAGCGGGTCGGGGAAATCGGTCTCCGCGCTTTCGGTGCTGGGGCTGCTGCCCTATCCGGCGGCGTTTCACGATAGCGGGCGCATATTGTTTGACGGCGACGACCTCATGGGCGCCGACACAGGGCTGTTACAAAGGCTGCGCGGCAATGATATTTCGATGATTTTCCAAGAACCGATGAGTTCGCTCAACCCGCTGCACTCTATTGAAAAGCAGATCTCGGAAGTCATTCAACTGCATCGCGGCCTATCACGCAAAGCTGCGCGCGCCGAGACCTGCACCCTGCTGGCGCGCGTCGGAATTCCCGACCCCGAAAGCCGATTGAGCGCCCTGCCGCATGAATTGTCCGGCGGTCAGCGCCAGCGCGTGATGATCGCCATGGCGCTCGCCAATCGTCCGCGGCTGCTGATTGCCGACGAGCCGACCACCGCGCTGGACGTCACCATTCAAAAGCAGATCCTCGATCTGCTGCAAGATTTGCAACGCGAAAACGGCATGGCGGTTTTGTTGATCACGCATGATTTGGGCGTGGTACGCAAAATGGCCGACCGGATTTGCGTCATGCAGCATGGCGAAATTGTGGAAGACGGCACGGGCGATGCGATTTTTGACAATCCGACACACGCCTATACGAAAAAACTCATTGCTGCTGAGCCAAGCGGCGCGCCCGAACCGCTTCCGGCCGGCCCGGCAGAAATTGTCAATGGCGAGAATGTGAAAGTATGGTTTCCCATCCGCCAAGGGATTTGGCGCGGCGCGCAAGACCACATCAAGGCGGTGAACGATATGTCATTATCTGTGGGGCGCGGCGAAACGCTCGGTATTGTCGGCGAGAGCGGATCGGGAAAAACCACGCTGGGGCGCGCCATGATCGGTCTGCAAAAAGCCCAAGGCACCATCACCATAAACGGCACTGACCTGTCGGCGGCGGCCCCGAGAACTCGCCGCGCCATGCGCCGCCACATGCAGATTGTATTTCAAGACCCCTATGGTGCCTTGAGCCCGCGTTTGCCGGTGGCCGATATTATTGGCGAGGGGTTGTCGATCCACGAACCCGATTTGGCGCCGGCGGCACGCATGGCGCGCGTGCGCGGCATTTTGCAAGATGTTGAACTTGACCCGGATATTGCCAGCCGCTACCCGCACGAATTTTCTGGCGGTCAGCGCCAGCGCATTGCGATTGCCCGCGCGCTGATTTTGAACCCCGAATTCATCGTTTTGGACGAGCCGACCAGCGCGCTCGATCGTTCGGTGCAAGCCCAGATCATTGATCTGCTGCGACGGCTGCAAGCCGAACGGGGTTTGAGCTATTTGTTTATCAGCCATGATTTGAAAGTCGTGCGCGCTCTCGCCCATCGGGTTCTCGTCATGCATAACGGCGTGGCGATCGAATTGGGCCCGACGCAGCAGATTTTTGAGGCTCCCAAATCGGGCTATACCAAATCGCTGATCGAAGCGGCTTTCGACTAGAAATTTTTACACGATGCGGCGAATTTGGCTGATCTCGCCAGCCGCAGCACCGATGCGTTTGACCGCTGGCGCGAAGGCTTCGCTGACAACGCGCATATGCGTGGCGTTGGCATGCAGCAAAGTATCGGCGTCTTGCAGAATACCGACATGGCCTTTCCAGAACACCAAATCCCCGCGCTGCAACGGGTCGCTGACCGGCACGCCCAGCACTGCCTCTTGCATATCGCTGTCGCGCGGGCAGGCATGACCGCACATGGACAGGGCTATTTGCACCAAAGCGGAACAATCAAGACCGAGGCTTTCGCGCCCGCCCCACAAATACGGCACGCCGATGAAACTTTCTGCGACGCGCACAAAGTCCTGAGCCTGGGTGCTCTCCGCGTCAATGTGGTCGGCAAAAATATACGACCCGTCGGCCAGCGCCGCGAATGCGCCTTCAACCCCAGTGACCCGCACATGAGCGCCCATCGACACCGCCATGAGCGGACGCGATTTAATGTCGGGATCGGTATAGATGAAGCTTCTAAGCGCGGTGACACGATGGGTTGTCATAATGTCGACCCCCAGATCATCGGCCAGCATATAGCCGACATAATCATCGCTTTGCGCCTGCCCCCACACCCAAGGCCCGCGTTCCTCATACACCCTGAATTTTTCGCCCAGCAAAAGCTGTGTATCCATCATCGCGCCATGCGCGGGCGCGCGCCGCAAAGCCGTGACCGGCGCGACAACCGCACGGTCGTGCCCGCGCGCATAAGCCGGCGCGTCGATCTCGCCGCGCAAATGTTCAGCGGCCAAATCATCGCGCCACGGATTGACCCGCGGGTCGGGCTTTGAGCGCGCGTCCGAGCGATCAGCCATAGGTCTTTTCCAGATAGTGGTAAATCGCCCGCAAGCTCTGGGCCTCACCGCCGACGGGCCGACCCGCGCGCGCCTTGATATTCCAGGCATAAACGTCGCAATGCATCCAGCTTGTGGTGTTCTCGACAAAGCGCGACAAAAACAGCGCCGCCGTGATCGAGCCAGCCATGGGCGAACTGGAAATATGGTTCACATCCGCTATTTGACTGTCCAGCCAGCCGTCATAGCCCGCCCAAAGCGGCAAGCGCCACATCGGATCAGCGCATTGCGTTCCGGCTTGTGCGATATGCTCAGCCAGCGCGTCATCATGGGTGTAAAACGGCACAACTTCCGGGCCCATCGCCACGCGCGCGGCACCGGTCAGCGTGGCAAAATCGATCATTAAATCGGGCCTTTCGGCATCCGCCCAGCTCAGCATATCAGCCAGCACCAGACGGCCTTCAGCGTCGGTATTGCCAATTTCAACGCTCAATCCCTTACGGCTTTGCAGCACATCGCCGGGGCGGAAGGCATCCGGGCCAATGGCGTTTTCCACCGCGCCGACAAGCAGCCGCAAACGCACGGGCAGACCCGCCGCCATCACCGCGCCCGCCAACGCCATGGCAATGGCCGCACCACCCATATCCTTTTTCATCAATTCCATATAATTGCCGGGCTTTAAGTTCAGGCCGCCTGTGTCAAAGCACACGCCTTTGCCGATCAGCGTGATTTTCGGCGCATCCTGCGCCCCCCATGTCAGATCAAGCAGGCGCGGTTCCTCACAAGCCGCGCGCCCGACAGCGTGGATCATGGGGAAATTATTTTCCAGCAGCGCCGCACCCGTGATGACATTAATGTCAGCTTTATGGGTCTCGGCCAGTTTGTGCATTTCGCCTTCCATGGCGACAGGGCCCATATCCGCCGCCGGGGTGTTGATGAGGTCGCGCGCCAGATAAACGGCTTCGTTCAGTCGGTCGCTGCGCGCAAGGTCGGTGTCGGCGGGCACCACCAAGCGCGGCAAATCCGACTCGGTTTTCGCCCGTTTGCGATAGCGGTCAAATTTATAAAGCCCCAGCGCCCAAGCCAGAGGCGCAAATTCACACACCGCGCCGGGGGTGTTTTCGGCCAGACGATAATCACCCGGCGGCAGTTTGCCGGGCAGGGCGGCGATGGCGAGCGGGTCGGGCTTGGCCCCCAACCCCAGCAAAACACCTGCCAAGCCGCCAGCTCCATCGGGCAACATGACAAACTGCCCCGATTTCGCAGAAAAATTTGCCGTCTCCGCCCAAGCCAATAAGGGGCCGGTATTGGCGTTTTTCCAAGCGGCAAATAAATCCGGCGTCAACGCCCAGATGCAACAGGCCGGTTTGCCCTTGTCCAAAACATACAAATCTGCCGATGACGGCTGAGCCATGCGCGAAAATTCCCGATTGCTGAGAGGTTCAGCTTAACCAGCCGTCTGCCCGTGATCAATCACAAGCTCGGTTCCGGTCATATAAGATGAAGAGTCGGAAGCCAGAAACACAACGCCGCGTGCGATCTCGTCCGGCTGGCCCACGCGCCCGCCCGGCACCACCGCCTCGGTGAACGCTTCGATATTGACACGATTGGCACCTGCAACCAGCAGGTCGGGCTGGGTTTGTGCCAGACCCGCAATTTCCTTGCCCCAAATATCCGTGTCGATAATGCCCGGGTGCACTGAGTTTACGCGAATATTTGTATCGCCCGCCGCACATTCAATCGCAACCGCCTTGGTAAACAGGCGCACACCGCCCTTGGTCGCGCAATATCCGGCCAGCCCACCGGCCCCCACCAGCCCGGCAATAGACGAGATGTTGATAATCGAGCCGCCGCCGCTTTGTGTCATCAGCGGAATGGCGTGTTTCGTGCCCAGAAAAACCCCGTCCAGATTAACCGCATTTTGGCGCTGCCAATCGGCAAGGCTCATTTCGGTTACCGCCACGCCAATGGCAATACCCGCATTATTGACCAGAATATTGAGGCCACCTTCTTCAGCGGTGATGCAGGCAATCACATCCTGCCATACGCTCTCATCGGTCACATCTTGGCCGAGCCCGCGCGCCGTACCGCCATTTTCGGTGATTAGCGCCGCCGTTTGCACCGCGGTGGCGGCATCGATGTCGGTAACCACCACACTGGCCCCGGCCTCGGCAAGAGCCATGGCACAAGCCCGGCCAATGCCCGTGCCCGCGCCGGTGACGAGGGCTGTTTTTCCGCTGCAGTCGTTCAGCATATCAGGCGCTTATGCGGACTTTCATCTTGGTGTAGCCTTTGACAAAAGACGACAGCGAGCGTGATGGCTCTTCGACAACTTCGATTTTCTTGAAGCGCTTCAACATTTCCTGCCACAGAATCTGCAGTTGCAATTCCGCCAGACGGTTGCCGTAGCAGCGGTGAATGCCAAAGCCGAAGGAAATGTGGTTGCGCGCATTTTGGCGATCAACAATCAGGTCGTTCGGGCGCTCGAACTTGCGCTCGTCCCGATTGCCCGACGCGTACCACATGGCTATTTTGTCGCCTTTCTTGATGGTCTTGCCGTGCATTTCGTAATCCTCAAGCGCGGTACGACGCATGTAAGCCAGCGGTGTCTGCCAGCGAATGATTTCGGCCACCGCATTGGGCACCAGATCATGGTCGTTTTTCAGCTTGTCCCATTCCGACGGAAAGAGATTGGTTGCAAAAATACTGGCCGACATCGAATTGCGTGTGGTGTCATTGCCACCCACAATCAGCAGGATCAAATTGCCCAGATATTCGAGCGGATCCATATTGCGGGTTTCCTCGCCATGCGCCAGCATTGAAATCAGGTCAAAATTCGGCTCGGCATTGACCCGCTCATTCCACAGATTGGTGAAAAATTCGAGGCACTCGTAAAGCTCGGCGCGACGTGCATCTTCGCTTTCAACAATGCCTGTTTCAGGCCCGGCTGTGGCAACATCCGACCAACGTGTCAGTTTCCGGCGTTCCTCGAACGGGAAATCAAACAGCGTCGCCAGCATCATGGTTGTCAGTTCAATGGATACCGTGTCGACCCAGTCAAACTCTTCATTGATGGGCAGACTGTCCAGCACCATGCAGGTGCGTTCGCGAATCAGGCTCGACATGCGTTGCAGGTTTTGCGGCGACACAACCGGCGCAACGGTTTTGCGCTGAATATCATGCTTGGGCTGATCCATGGCAATAAACATGGGCAGCGTGAAGTCTTCATCGGGATCCGGCAGCACGATAATCGGCTCGGACGAAAACACTTTGTGGTTGGTGTCGATGGCCATAATGTCGTCATAGCGCGTCACCGACCAGTAAGCACCCACACCCCTGCTTGAATCTAAGCGGTACGGGTTTTCCCATGCTTTCGCGCAATAGTGCAGCGGGTCTTCATTGCGAAGCCGTTCGAATATCGGCCAATATTCTTCATTCGGCCAAAGATGCGGATTGGACACATCGAGGTCTTCGAGCGGTGTCGAATAGGCATAATCCTCTGCAGCGGTTGTCGTTTGTTTTATCGCTTCACTCATGGCGCAGCTCCTGTGCACGTCTAAATAAAATATGACGCTCCCGTCATCTCTTTGAGACTAGCAATGGCGATGCTCGCGATGCAAGCATTTTGACATTCTATTTTTCCACGCCCATACACCGCGCGTCGGCGCTTATTGCTTGTGGCGCGCGCGCGCCTCGCCTAATCTAGTTTTTGCACAGGGGTCCGGCCGCAGCCGGTGAGATGATACCCTTCGCACCTGTTTACGGATCATGCCGCTGCAGGGAGTGCCGGAAATTTCACCCGCACCCACCTGTCCGGTTCCCTCCGCTTCGGCGGAAATCATCGTCGCCCACGCGGGCGAAGCCAATCAGCCCAATGCGGGCGGAGGATGAAACAATGTCTCAAACCAAATCACGCGAAACTTTCTCGGCCAAAGACGCCCGTGTCGACGTTCATTCAGTGGCCCCACTGCCCAATAGCGAAAAAATATACATTCAAGGCTCACGCGATGATATTCGGGTTCCCATGCGCAAAATCGAACAAGACATGACGCCGACCGATATGGGCGGCGAGGAAAACCCGCCGATTTACGTCTATGATACATCCGGCCCCTATACCGACCCCGCCGCCAAAATTGACATCCGCAAAGGCTTGCCTGCACTGCGGGCGGGCTGGATCGAGGAACGCGGCGACACCGAATTGCTGGACGGGCCGACGAGTGATTACGGCAAGCAACGGCTTGAGGATGGAAAACTCGCCGCCTTACGCTTTGACCTGCAGCGCGCACCGCGCCGCGCCAAACCCGGCCAAAATGTGACGCAAATGCACTATGCCCGCCAAGGCATCATCACACCCGAAATGGAATATATCGCCATTCGTGAAAACCAGAACCGTGCCGCTTATCTGGACAGCCTGGCCGCCACCGGCGAACGCGGGGCGCGTATGGCGAAAATGATGACAACCCAGCACCCGGGGAGAAATTTTGGAGCCGACATACAGACCGAAATCACGCCGGAATTTGTTCGCTCAGAAGTCGCGGCTGGACGCGCTATTATTCCCAACAACATCAATCACCCGGAAAGTGAACCGATGATTATCGGGCGTAACTTTCTGGTCAAAATCAATGGCAATATCGGTAATTCTGCGGTCACGTCCTCAATAGGCGAGGAAGTCGACAAAATGACATGGGGGATACGCTGGGGGTCTGACACGATCATGGATTTGTCGACCGGCAAGCATATTCATGAAACCCGTGAGTGGATTTTGCGTAATTCGCCCGTCCCTATCGGCACCGTCCCAATTTATCAGGCACTTGAAAAGGTCAATGGCAAAGCCGAGGAACTGACCTGGGAGATGTTCCGCGACACATTGATTGAGCAGGCGGAACAGGGGGTGGATTATTTCACCATTCATGCCGGTGTGTTGTTGCGCTATGTCCCGCTCACGGCAAACCGTATGACCGGAATTGTTTCGCGCGGCGGGTCGATTATGGCGAAATGGTGCTTGGCGCATCACAAGGAAAACTTCCTCTACACGCATTTTGAAGACATTTGCGAAATCATGAAACACTATGATGTCGCCTTTTCGCTGGGGGACGGTCTGCGCCCCGGCTCGGTTTGGGATGCCAATGATGACGCTCAACTTGGGGAGTTAAAAACGCTCGGCGAATTAACCCAAATCGCTTGGAAGCATGATGTACAGGTGATGATTGAGGGGCCGGGCCATGTGCCGATGCAACTCATCAAGGAAAATATGGACAAGCAATTAGACTGGTGCGACGAGGCCCCCTTCTACACGCTGGGGCCGCTGACCACCGATATTGCGCCGGGTTATGACCACATCACCTCGGCGATTGGCGCGGCGCAAATCGGCTGGTACGGCACGGCCATGCTGTGCTATGTGACGCCGAAAGAACATCTGGGCCTGCCCAATAAGCAAGACGTCAAAGACGGCATCATCACCTATAAGCTGGCGGCGCATGCCGCTGACCTCGCCAAGGGGCATCCGGGCGCGCAAATCCGTGACAATGCGCTGTCAAAAGCACGTTTCGAGTTCCGCTGGGAAGACCAGTTCAACCTCGCGCTCGACCCCGACACGGCGCGGGCCTATCATGACGAAACCCTGCCCAAGCAATCCATGAAAGTGGCGCATTTCTGCTCCATGTGCGGGCCGCATTTTTGTTCAATGAAAATCACGCAAGATGTCCGCGATTATGCCGCCAAACTGAACATGCAACCTGAAGATGCTTTGCAGGCCGGCATGGCGGAAAAATCAACTGAGTTCCGCATTGGCGGCGCGCAGGTCTACAAGAAGGTTTAAACTTTTCAGATTTCTCGGCTAAACTGCTGTCGTTTTTTGTGGGGGAGTATATGTTTGAGTTTGAAGAACGCCACCCGAGCGAAAAAGGTTTTGCGGCAATCTGGAACACCGACATTGCCCCCCTGCTTACCCCTTATGCCAAAAAATACACG
>CAJXCG010000072.1 GCA_913051715.1 uncultured Rhodobiaceae bacterium | reverse complement strand
CAGTGCCTCGGCCTTGTTCCATACGCGCACCAAGCGGCGTATTCGGCACAAGGTCTACCGCCTGATCCGCCGCGAACGCCCGACACAAGCTTTGAAATATATTTCCGCCAAAAGCCAAGACCGCCGCTTGCAAGCCGCCGAAACCGATTTTTTGAAATCGCTGATTGCGCGCAGCTATTATATTGAAGGCAAAATCGCTTCCTCGCTGAAACTGGCGCAAGAAGCAACGCGCAGCCGCAGCCGCGTGCCAATGTCAGACTGGCACGCTGGACTGGCCGCCTGGCGGCTCGGCAAATCCGAACTGGCGACCGAGCATTTTACCCGCCTGGCCGACACCGCGACCGTCAGCGCTGCATTGCGCGCGCGCGCCGCCTATTGGGCCGCACGGGGCTTGCGTAAGGCCGATAAAATCAGCGAAGCCGAACTGTATTTCAAGATTGCCGCACAATCCGGCCCACATTTTTACGCGCTGCTGGGCATGCAGCAAGTGGCCGGACAAATGCAAATCAACTGGCAAAAGGCCGCGCGCCGCGATGCGAATATATTCGCAACGCATCCGGTGTTGCGCCGTGCCGAAGGTCTGCGCGCCGCCAGCCAAGGCGAATTGGCCGAACTTGAACTGTTATATCTGCAAGAGCGTTTATCCGAGCCCGAAGCGCGCGCCATGCTCGCCTATGCGGAAAAATATGCCTATCCCGCCGTGCAACTCGCGCTTGCCCAACGCCTCGGTCTGCAAATAAAGGGCAGCATGCCGCTTACCGTGCTGGACAGCAGCTACCCCACCCTGCCGCAACAAACCGACACCGGAATTGATCAGGCTGTTTTGTACGCGCTGGTGCGGCAGGAAAGCCGTTTCAAAGCGCGCGCGAAATCCTCAGCCGGCGCACGCGGCCTGATGCAGATTATGCCGCGCACCGCCGCATTTATCACCGGCGACCGCCAACTTGCTTGGCGCAAGGGCCGCGACCGCTTGCTGAAGGCAGACCTCAATCTGGCGATCGGGCAAAAATATCTCTCCATGCTCATGAGCAATGATTATTTCGATGGGAATGTGATTTATGCGCTGGCCGCTTACAATGCCGGGCCCGGCACATTGCGCCGCTGGCGGCGCGAATTAAAAGGCGTCGAGGATCCGCTTTTGTTTATTGAAAGCATGTCGGCCGGCGAAACCCGCAAATATGTGCAAAAAGTCATGGGGAATATGTGGATTTATCGCAATAAATTCGGGCAAGATCCCGTCAGTCTTCGCATCTTGGCGGCTGAAAGCTGGCCGGTTTATGTGCCGCAAGACGCGCGCGCTCGGGTCATACCGACCCATTTGGGCAATTAGCCAGTCGGCGCTATTGCAGCCGATCTTTTAATTCGGAAATATTCTGCTCGATAAGCGAGTTGGCTTGTTGCGCGCTCATGCCGGTTTCGATGAGATGCGCGGCCGCGTCCACCGCCAAGCGCGTGATGGCCGCGCGCACTTCGCCGACCAGTTGCTCTTCGGCGCGGGCAATTTTGCTTTCGGCCTGTTGGGTACGGCGTTCGAGCTGGGCTTGCATGGCGACACGTGCTTCTTCGGCCAAACGTTCGGCGGTTGCACGCGCCTCGGTGACGATTTCTTCAGCTTGCTGCTCGGCAGATTTGCGCCGTGCTTCGTAATCGGCAAGCAGCGCTTCGGCGTCTTCACGCAATTTGCGCGCCTGCTCCAACGCGTCGGCAATTTCGGCGGATTTCGTATCCAGCGCAGACAACAAACGCTGTGGCAGTTTCAAATATAAAAACGCGCCGATAACAGTGACAAAAGACAGCGCGACAAAAAACGATTCATCAAACATGTGCATCACCCTTCGCGCACGGCTTTTAGCGCCGTATCAATATCACCTGCGCCCGGTGCGCCAAGGCCGACGGCTTGCATGACATCGCCGACAACATCACGCGCCGCCGCATCAAGACCACCCAGCGCGGCATCGCGCGCGGCGTTCAGGCGTGCATCAGCCTGTTTTGCTTCCTCGGCGAGGCGGGCATCCAGCTCGGCTTTTTGCCGATCGGTTTCAGCCTGAATTTCCGCACGCATTTCTTGCGCCAGAGCGAGCGCATTATTGCGCGCCTGCTGCAAGGCCGCATCATAGGCCGCCAACGCAGCCTCGGCATCGGCGCGCAGCTTTTCCGCAGCTTCCAAATCCCCGTCGATCTGGCCTTTGCGGGTTTCCAGCGTGCGCGTGATGCGCGGCAAAACAACCACCGACAGAACCAGCAACATCGAGCCGAAACAAACGGCAAGCCAAAAAAGCTGGGACGGGAAACTGGCAGGATCAAGCTGCGGCATGATGCACTCCTCGGGCTTTTAGCACCAATAGATCGCGGGCTTGGCTCAGACCACGAACAACA
Organism: uncultured Rhodobiaceae bacterium; assembly: GCA_913051715.1. GTDB lineage: Bacteria > Pseudomonadota > Alphaproteobacteria > RS24 > RS24 > UBA7378. Next base: position 6,031 of record CAJXCG010000072.1, on the reverse strand, counting down.
GGATGAGCGCAATAATCAGACCGAACAGGCCTGTGGCTTCTGCCAAAGCAAAGCCCAGCAGGAGATTGGGAAACTGGCTTTGCGCGGCGGATGGGTTGCGTAACGCACCAGCCAAATAATTGCCGAAAATCGTACCAATGCTGATGCCGGCCCCGGCAAGGGCGATGCATGCGATACCTGCGCCGATATATTTTGCTGCTTCTGCTTCCATGAGATAATCCTCCAAAAATGCCCGCGGGCGTTAGGTTAAGTTAGCGTTAGTGATCCATATGGATGGCTTCGTTGAGATAAATGCACGTCAAAATCGTAAACACATAAGCTTGCAGCCCGGCGATGAGCAGTTCCAGGCCGGTAAAGGCGACCATCAGCGCAAACGGCGCAATCGCCAGCGGGGCCAGCCCTGCCGAGCCGAGCCCGACAACAAAGCCGCCAAAAATTTTCAGCATGGTGTGGCCCGCCATCATATTGCCGAACAGTCGTACAGACAGGCTGACCGGGCGGGTCAAATAGGAGATTAATTCGATAACCACCAGCAAGGGCATCAGCACGGCGGGGATACCCGACGGCACAAAAAGTTTCAAAAAGCCGATACCGTGGCGGGCAAACCCGACCAGCGTCACCAGCATAAACACGGTCGCGGCCAGTGCGAAAGTGACAATCAGATGGCTGGTGACAGTGAAACTATAGGGCAGCATGCCCAGCATATTGCAGAACAGAATGAACATGAACAGCGAGAAAATGAACGGGAAATAGCGCATGCCCTCGGTGCCGATATTTTCTTGGATCATATCGGCGACGAATTTATAGGCCATCTCGCCCATTAATTGCAGACGTCCGGGCACCAGCGCCGACCGGCTCGAAGCGGCCAACATGAAAGAGCCGATAAGACCCACAGCAATGACCATCCAGAGCGATGAGTTGGTGAAAGACGTATCAATGCCGGCGACCGTTGGCAATTCGATAAGGGGGTGCACCTCGAACTGGTGCATCGGATCCAAACCGGCTCCACCTTCAGCGTTTTTACTGCCAGCCACGCTCTACTCCTCTTGGTCGGGCGCCCGTGCGGTGCCCGCTGCGTTTTGATCCAGAGACCGGCGCATTTCGTTCACCGTCCGGACAGAATTTACAACCCCGGCAATCATGCCGAGAAAAAGTAGTATCAGCAGGAAAGCCGGAGCCGTGCCGAACCATTTGTCCATCCACCAGCCCAGAAAACCGCCGACCCCGATACCCGCCAACATTTCAACGGTAAACCGATAGGCCAAGCCGAGCATGCTGGCATGGCCCCGGGGTTTTTCGACCGGCTGCTGCCTGCCTCTGGTCTCCGCAATTCGCGCCGCCAAATCATCAAGCGCATCGCGCTTATCAGACGGCGGAGGCTGGGGGTCGCGCGACCCGGTCACAGCGCCCGCCAACCGGCGAAACCCGGCTCCCAGATTGGGGGCAATCTACTTACTGGCCTGTGGAATGTCAAGCGACGATACCCCCTCTAACCTGTTGATTTATATAAACCTTCTTCTTTTCCGGCGTTTTTGTCGCGGCCATTTTCTGCAAATTGTTCTGCCGTCGTCAAATCCACCGAAATCAACTGGCTGACACCGCGTTCTTGCATGGTCACGCCGAATAAACGATCCATCCGCGCCATGGTCAACGCGTGGTGGGTGATGAGCAAAAACCGCGTTCCCGTCTCATCGGCAATTTCGCGCACCAGATTGCAAAACCGCTCAACATTGGCATCGTCCAGCGGCGCGTCGACCTCATCCAGCACACAAATCGGCGACGGATTGGTCAAAAACACGGCAAAAATCATCGCCATCGCCGTCAGCGCTTGCTCACCGCCTGACAATAAAGACATGACTTGCGGCTTTTTGCCGGGCGGGTGGGCGATAATTTCAAGCCCCGCTTCCAGCGGGTCATCGCTCTCGCTCAGTTCAAGACGCGCCGAGCCACCGCCGAAAAGCTGGGTGAACAAACGCCCGAAATGCCCGTTGACCGTTTCAAACGCGGCAAGCAAGCGTTGCCGCCCCTCGCGGTTAAGCTGCCCGATGCCATGGCGCAATTTATTAATCGCGGCGGCCAGCTCGTCGCGCTCGCCCGTCATGGTCTCGATTTTTTGCTTAATCTCGTCGGCCTCTTCTTCGGCGCGTAAATTCACCCCGCCCAAATTTTCCCGTTCGCGGCGCAGTTTTTCCAGCTTGGCTTCGACATCCTCGGCTTCCGGCAGCGCGTCTTCCGGGCCAATACCGGCAATCGCGGCGGCTTCTTCCGGCGCAATCTGCAAGGCTTCACGAATACGCTGGGCGGCTTCGTCGCGCCGCGCATTATTGGCTTCTTGAGTGGCCTCAAGGCGGGCCAGTTTTTCGCGCACCTCTGCCACCGCGCCCTCGCACGCGCGCAATGTTTTATCGGCTGCGGCTTGGGCGGTTTCGGCCTCGGCCAATTCATCAGCCGCCGCCTGACGCCGTGTTTCGGCTTGTGTCACCACATCGGCCAGCTTCGCACGCCGCGCGGCAAGCGCCTCGGGAATTGCGATGAATTTTTCTTTCTCGGCAAGGTTTTCGCCACGACGGTTTTCCAACGCCGAAATTTGCGCGCGCGCCGCATCAGCGCGTTGCTGCCATGAGGCTTGGTCTTGCTCGATGCGGGCAAGTTGCTGCTCGCGCGCTTGACGCTGGCTGTAAAACCCGTCAAACAGCGCGCGCGCCTCGGCCGAATGGTTGCGTTTTTGTGCAACATCGGCGCGCAACGCATCCATGTCTTGCAAGTCGCGCGCCTCATTTGCCAGCGCTTTCAGCGCCTCATTTGTTGCCGCGCGCGCTGCTTCCAATTCGGCCATATCCGCCTCAATGCGCGCTTCGCTGGTGTCGAGCGCTTGCAATTTCGCCTGATCGGTAGCGGCACCGGCTTCGGCTTGGGCTAATTGCTGCTGCCCGACGGAAACGGCATTTTGCGCGTCTTGCAAAGCGATGCGCTCACTTTCATGGCGCTCTTTGAGCGTGGTAAATTGCGTTTCAATCTCTTCCAATGCCGATGCCGTTTCATCCGCTTTTGCCTCAGCCGCCTGGCGCGCTGCGGCCAGTTCGTCCAAACGGTTGCGCTGGGCCAAGCGCGTGGCGGCTGCGCTGGGCGCATTGGCGGCGCTGGCAAACCCATCCCAGCGCCACAAATCGCCGTCGCGCGAGACAAGCCGCTGACCCGGCAATAATTGTTTTTGCAATGCCGCCCCTTGCGCGGTTTCGACAATCCCGACTTGCGACAAACGGCGCAGCAAAAGCGGCGAGCCCGTAACATGCCTCGCCAGCGCCTCGACACCGGCTGGCAAATCTTGCCCCACTGTTTCGCTGCCAAAATCGCGCCAATGCGCGGGCGCTTGCGTGTCCGACGACGCCGCCAAATCATCACCGATTGCCGCGCCCAGTGCCATTTCAAAACCGGGCGCCACCTCAACCTTGTCGACCAGCGCCGGAAAGTTTGTGTCATCGGCACCCGCGAACAAAGCCGACAACGCATTAACCTCGCCCATCAGCCGGTTCAAATCCGCGCGCGCCGCTTCTGCAGGGGTGGTCGCCGCCCGGCGGCGCGCCTCGCACTTGGACAGTTCCGCAGCGGTGGCTTCAAATGCCGCCCGCGCGTGCTCGTGCACCGAGATTAATTCGTCCAATTCTGCCTGGCGCGCCGACAAATCGATATCGGCGAACATGTTGTTTTCAATATCGCTCCGCACCAGCGATGATTTAGCTTGATCGGCCTCCAGCTTTGCCTGACGCACCGCCGTTTCTTTCAATCGCGCCTCGCAAGCGTGACGCCGCGCCGCCTGATCCGCCACCGCGCGATTGGCCGCTTCCAGCCGCGCCTCAGCATCCGCCAGCACTTGCGCTGCTTTATCCATATCGGTGCGCGCTTGGGCTTCCATCTCGGCTTCATCGACACTGGCCGCATTGCTAATCGCTGCTTTTTCTTCTGCCAGCGCGGTTTCCTGCGCTGCGGCGTCTTCCAGCACATGTTCCTCGCGCGCCATATCTTGGGCAATGGTCATAAGCTGGGTTTCGAGCCGACCAACCATTTCTTGCGCGCGGGCGGCTTCAGCTTCCAAGCCTTCTTGCTCAAGTAAAACATGGCGCAAGGCGGCGGCGGCTTCGGCCTCTTTCTGGCGCAAGTCCGGCAAAATTTCATGCGCCGCGGCCTGTGCGACATTGGCAGCCGTTGCGGCTTGCGTGGCGTCCTCGACTTGGCTTCCCGCTGAAACAAGCTGCGCGGCAGTCTCCTCGACCATTACACAGGCGAGATGCCAGCGAATATGAAGCGCGGTCGCTTCCACACCGCGAATTTGTCCGGAAATATTTTTATACCGACTGGCTTGGCGCGCCTGGCGTTTCAGCTGGCGAAATTCTGTCTCAAGCGCTTGCAGTGCATCGTCGACTTTTTCGAGATTGTTTTCCGCCGCGCGCAAACGCAACTCGGCTTCGTGGCGGCGCGAATGTAACCCCGAAATACCCGCTGCTTCTTCCAAAATCATGCGCCGGGCTTCGGGCTTGGCGTTAATCAATTCGCCGATTTGCCCCTGGCGTACCAGCGAGGTAGACCGCGCGCCGGTTGACGCATCGGCAAAAAGCAGCTGCACGTCGCGCGCGCGCACATCGCGGCTATTGATGCGATAGGCGGAGCCCGCATCGCGCTCAATGCGACGGACAATTTCCAATTCTTCCGCATCATTATAGTCCGCCGGAGCATCGCGCTCCTTATTTTCGAGAAACAAAAGCACTTCGGCATGATTGCGTGCCGGACGCGCATTGGTGCCGGCAAAAATGACGTCTTCCATGCCCGACCCGCGCATTGACTTATACGAGGTTTCGCCCATCACCCAGCGCAACGCTTCCAGCAGATTGGACTTGCCGCACCCGTTCGGGCCAACAACGCCCGTAATTCCCGGCAAAATATCCAGATCGACCGGATCCACAAAGGACTTAAATCCCGACAGACGTAGGCGCTTAAACTGCATGGTGGCCTTCTCTAATTTTCCGTATCCGGAAGCAGGGGAATGAAAATCTCCTCGAAGACATCCAATGGCTGATTGCCTTCAAGTTTCTGACCATTGACGAAAAAAGTCGGCGTCGAACGCACATTGAGCTGTTCCGCCGCCGCTGTCTGCATGCCACGGATCGCCGCCAGCACGCTTTCGTCTTTCAAGCAGACAATATAATCGTCTTCCGACAGGCCGGCTTGTTTGGCGATTTTCTGCAATTCGGCAGACGGGTCTGCCGAGGCAATCCACATGCCTTGGCGGGCAAAAAGAATATCAATGAACGCAACGCGCGCCACAGGCGATACGCATTGCGCCAGCATAGCTCCGGCCATGGCATAGGGGTCAAGCGGAAAGGGGCGAAACTTGATGAGGACTTGGCCCGTATCGACATATTTTTCTTTCAGCGCCGGCAGGGTTTCGGTGTGAAAGGCCGCGCAATGCGGACAGGTCAGAGACGAATATTCGACAATGGTTATCGGCGCGGCAGGATCGCCCAGCGTCAATTCACCCAGAGGATTGGGCGTCTCAAGCGGGTCGCCATCTGATGCGTCTGGCTGCACGGTCGCCAGAGCCTCGTCCTGCGTCTTCGTTTCTGCCGTGCCGTTATCGGGGCTTTCGGCCATGTTGAGATAAAACACGCCCCCCGCAATGACCGCCAGCGCAGCGATGATTGCAATAACAATTTGATTTTGTTTTGGCACGGCCAACTCCCGAATCGCATCTTTGTACCTAAGTATATAGGAGCGCGGTGCGAACACGCCCATTCAAGCCGAAGCGGTTGCGAATGCCTGTGGAAAACTAAGGCCGACGCCTCCGCTCAGGACTTACGCTGGCGGGCAATCTGCGCGCCCAAGCGGGCCAGCGCCGATTGCAAGCGCCCCGGTTTTACATCACCCAGCGCGGCACGCGCAGCGTCGATCTCGTCTTTGCCGAGCGCTGCTTGGGCCCGCCCACGGCCCGCCATCGGCAGAGGCCCCTGTACAATATGCAGACGCGCCAGCGTGCCGG
>CAJXCG010000071.1 GCA_913051715.1 uncultured Rhodobiaceae bacterium | reverse complement strand
CCCTGCCGGAAAAGTGACGCGGGTGCCGTCGGGCGTAGAATTTTATCTGCTGGCTCCCCCCAGGGCCAGCATTACCGACCGTCTTGGTCAGGCGCTCGAACGCGGAGAGCGCATTACCAGCCTCTACATCAGGTCAAAAATGACCATGGAGTTTTCGCCGCACCGCTACGCCGTTTATACCGACGCATCGGGCGACATTCCCAATATGGCGCTGCACCCGCCGCGCGGCCTGGATATTTCCGGCACGGTTGTGCCGCATATTATCGGTGTGGAAGGCATAACCGACCTGCATGATTTATGGGCGCGCGCGCGACCCTTTATCGACCACAGAGGCACGACGCGGATTTTCTGGGCCGCGTGTTCGTCGCTCAAAATCGGCGGCAACCCTTGCGTGGATATTGCAGCGGACTGAAGCGACGGCGCGCCTCAGCTTTGGACGATTTCGTGCAGGGCTTTGAGCGTGCTCAGCAAAGGTCGCGCGGCATCGAGCGGCAGACAGCTTGGCGCATCACACAAAGCGTCGTCGGGGCGCGGGTGAAACTCAAGGAATACGCCATCGGCACCGGCCGCCACCGCCGCCTTTGCCAGAACAGGCACACCGTCGCGCCGCCCGCCCGTGCTGGCCCCTGCCGTACGTGGGTCGGCACCGGGCAGTTGCACCGCATGGGTCGCATCAATCGTTACAGGCACGCCGAGCTTTTGCATTTCGGGGATCGCCAGCATGTCGACCGTCAGATTATTGTAGCCAAAGCTTGAGCCGCGCTCGCACAAAATAATCGGCAACTCAGGTGCCGCCTCGCGCGCTTTGGAAATAATATTCGCGCAATCCCACGGTGCCAGAAATTGCGCTTTCTTGGCATGCAGCCAGCCGCCATGACGCGCCACGGCTTGCGCGGCGGCAACGACCAAATCGGTTTGGCGCACCAAAAATGCCGGCAGTTGCACAATCTCGGCAATCTCAGCCACGCCGTCGGCTTGCTCGGGTGTGTGAATATCCGTGACCACAGGTAGACCATGGGCTGCCTTCACAGCGGCCAGCATCGCTAACCCGTCAGCCTGTCCGGGGCCGCGATAGCTGGTAATAGAAGACCGGTTTGCCTTATCAAAACTTGCTTTGAAAACATAAGGTAACGACAAATCATTGCATATTTGCTTTAATTCTGCCGCAACCTCCAGCGCCAGCCCCTCATCTTCCAGCACATTCAGTCCCGCCATCACCAAAAGCGGGTGGCCTTTACCGATGCGGATGCCGTCATAGCCGTTTAGTTGATACATTGCGCGGTCTCCTAAACCAGACGGGCCTGCGCCAGCGCCGCTTCGATAAATGATGCAAAAAGCGGATGCGGCGCGAAGGGGCGCGATTTCAATTCGGGGTGAAACTGCACGCCGATGAACCAAGGGTGTTCTGGAATTTCGACGATTTCGGGCAACACGCCATCGGGCGACACGCCGGAAAACAACAAGCCCTGCGCTTCCAGTTGCGCGCGATAATCCATGTTCACTTCATAGCGATGGCGGTGGCGTTCGGAAATCACGCGCGTGCCATATATATCGGCAACGCGCGAGTTCTCTGCCAGAAACGCCTCATACGCGCCCAGCCGCATCGTGCCACCCAGATCGGATGTGATGCCGCGTTTTTCCAAAACATCTCCCTTGGCCCATTCGGTCATCAGCCCGACGACGGGTGTGCCCGCAAGCCCAAACTCGCTGGAGGTGGCGTCCGTAATGCCGGCCAGATGACGCGCTGCCTCAAGCACGGCCATTTGCATGCCGAAGCAGATGCCGAAATACGGCACATTGCGGGTGCGGGCAAAATGCGCGGCAGCAATCTTGCCCTCGGCGCCGCGTTCGCCAAAGCCGCCCGGCACAAGAATACCATTGACCTTTTCGAGATGAGCGGCGGCGTCTTCGCGCTCGAAAATCTGCGCGTCCATCCATTCCAGATTGACCCGCACCTGGTTGGCGATGCCGCCATGCTGCAACGACTCGATCAGCGATTTATAGGCGTCTTTCAATTCGGTATATTTGCCAACCACCGCAATGTTGACCTGACCTTCGGGCTCGCGAACAGATGACAACACCTCGTCCCAGCGCGTCAAATCAGGGGGCGGCGCGTCCGTTATGCCGAACGCATCCAACACCTCGCGATCCAGCCCCTCGCCATGATAGGCATGCGGCACGGCATAGATGGTGTCGACATCGCGCGCCTCGATAACCGCACTTTCGCGCACATTACAAAACAGCCCGATCTTGCGCTTTTCGCCATCTGGAATGGGACGGTCGCAACGACACATCAAAATATCCGGCTGGATCCCGATCGAACGCAGCTCTTTGACCGAGTGTTGCGTCGGCTTGGTTTTCATCTCACCAGCCGCAGGAATAAAGGGAAGCAGGGTCAAATGCACAAACACCGTTTGTCCGCGCGGCAGATCATTGTGCAACTGGCGAATGGCCTCAAAAAACGGCAGACCCTCAATATCACCCACCGTGCCGCCAATTTCGCACAGCACGAAATCCAGGTCTTCAACATCGCGCTGGATAAAGGCTTTGATGGAATCCGTTACATGCGGAATGACTTGCACCGTGCCGCCCAGATAATCGCCGCGGCGTTCGCGCCTCAGAATTTCGCTGTAAATCTGTCCGGTCGTAACATTGTCGCCGCGGCTGGCCGGAACGCCGGTAAAGCGTTCATAATGACCCAGATCAAGGTCGGTCTCAGCACCATCATCGGTAACATAAACCTCGCCGTGCTGATATGGGCTCATCGTGCCCGGGTCGACATTGAGATAGGGGTCGAGTTTACGCAGGCGCACCGAATAGCCGCGCGCCTGAAGTAACGCGCCCAGCGCAGCCGAAGCAAGCCCCTTGCCAAGAGAAGAAACCACGCCGCCGGTGATGAAAATATAACGCGCCATGGGAGGGCACAGTACACGCCGACCATGATTCGTGCGAGTCGAAAAACCGCAAAGCGGCCACCTAATCGAAAAATAATTATTCCGGTGTGGGCAGAGCCGGTGCAGGCGCGACCGGAACGGGCAGCGCCGGGGCCGGAGCCTCAAGCAAGCCGCCGCCTGCCGGGTCAATATCGTCCAGCACCGAAGACCGATTTTCCATGGTGCCCAACACAGTCAGGCCAATGCTGGTCAGAAAAAACAGGCCAGCCAGAATACCCGTACTGCGCGTCAGAGCATTGCCAATGCCACGGCCCGACATCAAGCCATCGCCGCTGCCACCGCCGCCAATGCCCAGCGCCCCGCCCTCAGAGCGTTGCAGCAGCACCAGCACAATCATCGCCAGCGCGATCATCAGATGGACAACCAATAAAATGGTGGACATGAACAATCTCCTATTTGCGGGGTTGTTCTAGCGCATAAGCGCGGGGCTGACCAGCCCAAACCCGCTAGCGCTGATAAGCGGCGATAATGCCCGCAAAATCTTGCGCCTTCAGGCTTGCCCCGCCCACCAGCGCGCCATTTACATCTTTAATCATCATGAGTTCGGACGCATTGGATGGCTTGACCGACCCGCCATAGAGAATTCGCATGGCACCACCCGGCGTACCAAAGCGGCGCACCAGCGCCTTTCTGATGTGAGCATGAACGGCACTGATTTGTTCGACGCTTGGTGTCAGGCCGGAGCCGATCGCCCAGACAGGCTCATAGGCAATAACAATATCTGCCGCGCTGCACGTATCGGGCAGCGATTGACGCAACTGTGCGCCCACAACCTTCAGCGTGTCGCCTGCTTTGCGTTCACTGAGCAATTCGCCGACACAAACAATGCTCCGCAACTCTGCCTTTTGGGCGGCGAGCATTTTTTCTCGCACGATTTTGCTGGTTTCACCATGCCCGCCCCGTTTCACGTCGGCGCGGCGTTCGGAATGGCCGACAATCACCCATTTTGCGCCCGCGTCTTTAAGCATTTCGGCGCTCACATCGCCGGTATGCGCGCCTTTTTCAGCCGCGTGGCAGTCTTGACCGCCGGTCATAATTTTGGCTCCGAATTTCATAGCCGCCAGCCGATGCACAAGCGTTGCCGGCGCGCAGACGGCAACATCGCAGCCATATTTCATTTTCGACAAATGAGTGTGCAGACGCCGCACTTCACGCAAATCTGCGCCCGTGCCATTCATTTTCCAATTACCAGCAACCAATGGCTTAATTTTCTTGGTCGGCGACGTCATAGCTCACTCCCTCATGGCGATATATAGTGCCTGTTTACCGCCATTTTCGGGAATGTCAAAAGCATAAGCCTGACATTTTGCTGTGTCTTGCCGTACCACGCGCACCGCATTATGATGGCCTCCATTCTGGCGCTCGCGGGGTCTCCCCATCGCCCAATCCGATCAACGGAAAGACCTAAAAAAATGCTTGATATTCTTCGTAGATCTGCCGGTGGCGTCGTTGGCATATTTCTCATCGGCCTGCTTGTTATTGCCTTTGCCTTATGGGGCATTGCGGACACGTTTACGGGCTTTTCCAATATGACGCTGGCGACCGTCGGCGACGAGCCGATTGAGCGCGACGAATATCGGCTGCGGTTACGACAGCAAATCCAGCAAGTCTCGCAGCAAATTGGCGAGCCGCTTTCGGTCAGTCAGGCGCGTAGCCTGGGGATTGACCGCCGCGTGCTGACCGACATGCTGGGCATGGCAGCGCTGTCGGGCATGGCGAAGGATATGGGGTTGGCGCATAGCGATGAACAAGTGGCACGCCAGATCATCAATGATCCGGCGTTTTATGGCCCGACGGGAAAGTTTGACGCGCCCACCTTCCGCTCGATTTTGCGGCAAAACGGCCTGACCGAGAAAATGTTCGTCAAGGATCAGCGCGAATTTCACCTGCGCCAGCAACTCATGGACAGCAGCGTGCGCCAAAGTCTGGTGCCGAATGCGCTGTTGTCGCAAATGTATCGCCATGTGCTGGAAAAGCGCGTGGCGCGATATCTCATTGTCACACTCGATGCGACCGACGAAGTCGGCGAGCCGACGGAAGTTGAACTGGAGAATTTTTTCAGCGAAACAAAACTCCGTTTCACCGAGCCCGAGCGCCGCGACGGGTCGGTATTGCTGATCACGCCTGAGCGTTTCGCCGAGACCATTAAAATCAGCGATGACGAAATTCTTGCCGAATATGATTTGTCGGTCGATGAGTTTTCCAGCCCGGAAAGGCGCGCCATCGACCAGCTTGTGTTGAACAGCGATGAAGAAATTGAAGAAATAAATCGGCTGCTGAGCGAAAACCGCCCGTTTGTGGAGATTGTGGATGCAGCAAACCAAACACTTGATGATACTGATCTGGGCCTCATCACCCGCGACGGTCTGATTTCAAGCACGCTGGCAGAGCGCGCCTTTTCGATGCAAGCCGGCGAGGTGAGCGACATTATTGAAGGCCCGCTCGGGGCCGTCATCTTGCGTATCCGAAAAATCGAGGAAGGCACTGTGCGCCCCTATGAAGAGGTGCGCGACATTCTGCGCGACCGTCTGGCCTATGACCGCGCGGTGAACGAGATGATCGAGTTTTCCGAAACCGTGGAAGACGAGCGCGCGGCGGGTATTGAATTGGAAGAAATCGGTCAACGCTTTGACCTCGACGTTGTCAAAATCTCAAGCATTGACCGCGACGGCAATGGCGGTTCAAAAATTGATGCTCAGGCCGAGGCGCTGATCAGCGCTTATCCGGCCCTGATCCAAAATATTTTCGACGGCGCGGCCGGCGACGATATGCCGATGATCGAAATGCCCGACGGCACATTCGCCTGGGTCCGCCTCGACCAAATTATGCCGAGCCGTGTCAAACCGCTGGAAGAGGTGCGCGCCGATGCGATCAAGCAATGGCAGTTGGCCGAGCGCGGCAAGCTTTTGGAAGCCATGGCCGAACATTTCGTCAAAAAGGGAAATGAGAGCGGCAGCTTCAAATCGGTCGCGAAGGAATTTGGGCGCGACCCGCTGACTTCGGAACCCATGACGCGCCAGGTCAGCAATGAAACATTTTCCGAGCAAGCCGTGGAAAAGCTGTTTTCGCTGCAATCGGGCCGCTTTGCTTGGTCGCGTGTCGGCTTCGGCACCGATTTGATTGTGATGCAGGCCGCCCAAATTATCCCACCAAACGCCGATGACGAAGAATCCATCGAACTGATTTATGGCGGCGAACGCACCAAGTTTCAGTCAGATCTGACCGCGCAATTTGTTCGCGCGCTGCAAAACAGCTTTGGCGTGAGCATCAACCAGCAAAATATCGAAACCGCGCTGGGCGAACTGGTCGCGCAATGATTGTCTGCCACCCCGACGTCGGCACATTTAGCGAAATTTACAATGCCGGCACGCCGCAGCTTTTGTGGACGGAGATGGTGGCCGACCTGGAAACGCCGGTGGCAACCTATCTCAAGCTCGCCAACTCTCAGCCCAATTCGTTTTTGCTCGAATCCGTCACCGACGGCGATGTGCGCGGACGCTATTCGATGATCGGCCTCGACCCCGATTTGATATTTCGGTTCAAGGACGGCGCGTGCGAACTGAACGCGCAGTTCGATGTCGCCCCGCACGCTTTTGAACGCCTCGACGTGCCACCGCTCGACGGGTTACGCAGCGTTTTGCAAGCCTCGCAACTCGATATTTCCGACACGCTGCCGCCCATGGCGGCCGGTATTTTCGGGTATCTTTCCTATGACATGGTGCGGTTTATGGAAGAACTGCCGGATGAAAATCCAAATGTCTTGCAACTGCCCGACTGCCTGTTTATGCGCCCGACGCTGATGGCGGTTTTCGATGGCGTGACAGATACGCTCAAGCTGGTGACCCCCGTGCGCCCAGATGCGGACATCGCCGCAGACGCGGCCTATGATGCAGCCTATGCGCGCTTGAGCGCGGCACGCGAGAAGATGCTCGACACCCTGCCGCAGGCTCCGCTCGCCGCCGTCGGCGATAGCGCGGCACCGCAATCCAATGTCGCGCAAGAGACCTATTTCGACATGGTCGAAAAGGCAAAAGCCTATATCGAGGCCGGTGATATTTTTCAGGTGGTCATCAGCCAGCGTTTCAAAACCCCGTTCACCCTGCCGCCATTTGATTTGTACCGAAGTCTGCGCCGCGTGAACCCCTCGCCCTATCTGTTCTTTCTGCAATTTGAGGATTTCAGCGTTGTCGGCTCAAGCCCGGAAGTGCTGGTCGGCGTCAAAGACCGCGAGGTCAACATCCGCCCCATTGCAGGGACGCGCAAACGCGGCGCAAGCCTGGCGGAAGATGCCGATATCGCCGCCGATTTGCTGGCCGATGAAAAAGAACGCGCGGAACATTTAATGCTGCTCGACCTTGGTCGCAATGATGTCGGGCGCGTGGCGCAAATCGGGTCGGTAAATGTCAACACGGTTTTTGGGCTGCAAAAAACTTCGCATCTCATTCATATTGTTTCCGATGTAACGGGCAAGCTGTTGCCGGAATATGATGTCATCGACGCGCTGGTCGCGGGGTTTCCTGCCGGCACGGTTTCCGGTGCGCCGAAAATTCGCGCCATGGAAATTATTGACGAATTGGAAACTGAACGCCGTGGGATTTATTCCGGATGCGTCGGCTATTTCTCCGCCAGCGGCGACATGGACACCTGCATCGCGCTGCGGACGGCGGTGGTGAAAGACGACACGCTTTATGTTCAGGCGGGCGGCGGCGTTGTCTATGACAGCACACCGCAATATGAATATGACGAAACTGTCAACAAAGCGGCGGCGTTGTTTCGCGCGGCTGAGAAAGCCGTCGAAGACGCCAAAATGAGAAAGAACCGCGGTTAATATGCTGACGCTGATAGACAATTATGACAGTTTCACCTTCAACCTGTTGCAATTCATCGGGGATTTGGGGGTTGGCTGTCATGTTGTACGCAATGACAAAACCACGCCGGCAGAGGTTTTCGCGCAAAGCCCCGAGGCCGTTATCATCTCGCCCGGCCCGTGCGACCCTGACCGCGCGGGGATCTGTCTCGAACTCATCCGCGAAGCCCCGGCAGACCTGCCGATTTTCGGCGTGTGTTTGGGCCACCAGTGCATCGGTCAGGCGTTTGGGGGTGAAATTGTGCGCGCGCCGCAAATCATGCATGGCAAATTGAGCGACATCAGCCACGCCAACTCTCATATTTTTGCAGACCTCGACACCGCGCTGACGGTGACGCGCTATCACTCGCTGACCGTTAACCCCGCCTCGGTGCCGGAGTGCCTTGAGGTTACCGCAACAACCGCGGACGGCGTCATTATGGGACTGCGCCACACGCAACGGCCGGTTTATGGCGTGCAATTTCATCCCGAAAGCATCGCGTCGCAATCGGGACACAAGATTCTTGCCAATTTCTTGAAAATTGCGGGTATAAATTCAAAAGCGGCCCCTCCCGCCGCAGCCCTGAATCTAAGTTCGCAGCAGTGAGTGTTTTATGGACGCTTTAAAACCATTAGATCGGAAGAGAGTCGTGTAGGGAAAGAGTGT
>CAJXCG010000070.1 GCA_913051715.1 uncultured Rhodobiaceae bacterium | reverse complement strand
AATAAGTCCGGCACGTATTCACGGCCTGTTCTGCAGCGCCGTAAATTTCCGTCAAATCATAATGCCGCCGCATGACATAAAGGCTCGTCTCATCCAGCTCGCCATAAATGTAACAACACCATTCATCTTCCTTGGCGCGCATCGCAGCATCTTCCGGCACATACAAGGCCCCGGGAGCGAAACGCGTCTGCATGTAGCGGCAGATGGCGAGGCTCTCCGACAGGTTGATTTCTGCCGACTGCATGAACGGCACTTTTTGCTTGCGCGTCAGCGCGGTGTAATCGGGTGTCTGGGTTTCCCCCGAGCGCGGGCCGATTGGCTCAAGCGCATAAGCGATGCCCATTTCCTCGGCCATCCAAATCGGGCGTATCGTGCGCGCCGTTCCTGCCCCCCACAGTGTCAGCTTTTTTTCACCCATGCGCTTGCTCCTTGTGACGCGACAGCCCGTTATTTTCCAACCTAATTGGTGCCGCCATCGCATGCAACAATCGCGCCGCTCACAAAGCGGGATGCGTCGCTTGCCAGATAAAGCGCTGTGGTTACCACTTCTTCCGGATTGCCGGGTCGCCCCAATGCGTTGGGCGCACTGCGCCGCATTTCCTCAGGCCAGGCTTTGGAAATATTGGTCAGAAACGGGCCCGCTTGTATCGCATTGACCCGTACTTTCGGCCCGAACTCATGCGCCAGCGACACGGTCATGGCGTTAAGCGCCGCTTTCGCCCCCGAATAGGGCACAACGCCGGGCACAGGCTTTACCGCAGCGATGGAAGAAATATTGATAATCACGCCCCCCTCACCATCGGCCATGCGCCGACCTATATTCGCAGCGAGCCTGAACGGGCCTTTGAAATTCAGATCAACCACGCCGTCAAACTGGCGTTCGGTAATTTCATGGCTGGCGATGGCGGGCGATTTACCCGCATTATTGACCAGAATATCAACCTTGCCGAAATGCGCGTACGCAGCTTCGCTCAGATGATCCATGGCCGCCCATTGTGTCGCATCGACGCTAAGCGCCAAACCTTGCTGCCCCATAGCCTCGACTTCACCAATAACGGCCTCACAATTTTCCAGCTTGCGGCTGGCAATCACCAAATCAGCACCGCGCGCGGCATAGGCAAGCGCCATTTGGCGACCTAACCCGCGCGACCCGCCCGTGATGACGGCCACCTTGCCGGTAAAATCAAACAGATCTTCCATGTTCTCCTCCATGCGAATTGCGCCCTACCCCGCGGGCGGCGATGGGGCAGAAAATCTGCTTGCGGCACACCCATCGTCTTCATATCTTGCTGACCAGCTTATAGGAGATCGCTATGTCTGACATTCCCAAAATACTTGATGGCTACACGAAATGGGGTTTTGAAGAGCCATTTGAAGACCATGCGGGGCCTTTCTATATGAAAATTATTCCGGAGACCGGACGCCATCTGTCGGCGTTTATTCCCGAAAAACGCCACATGAATGGCGGCGCGTTTCTGCATGGCGGCATGCTTATGGCGTTTGCCGATTATGCGCTATTCGTCATCGCCCATGACGAGTTGCAAGATATCCATGCGGTCACTGTTTCGTGTCAGACTGAATTTTTAAAAGGCGCGGCGCCCACCACGCCTGTGTTTGCCGACGGCGAAGTCACGCGCAACACGCGCAGCCTTGTGTTCATTCGGGGTCGGGTGTTTCACGAAGACGAGACTTTGGCGACCTTTAGTGGTATTTTGAAAAAACTTGGGACAACGTAACCGGAGCGCTTTGGTGAATATTGAACGACTTACAGGGGCATGCGGCGCGGAAATATCGGGCGTTGATTTGGCGCGCCTGTCCAATTCTGAATTCGACAATATTCACAGCGCCTTGCTGGATTATGGCGTGGTGTTCTTCCGCGACCAGAATATTTCACTTGACGAACAGGTGGCCTTTGGCGGACGTTTCGGGCCGCTCGAAGTGCATCCGATTGTCGACGGCATGGTCGAAAATCCAAAAATCACCAAAGTGCTGAAACCGGCGGGTGAAAGTGCCTCATTCGGCACAGGCTGGCACACGGATAATTCGTTTTTTGAAGAACCCAGCATGGGCTCGGTGCTGTATGGCAAAACCATTCCACCCTTTGGCGGCGATACGCTGTTTGCCAATCAATATCTCGCCTACGACGCGCTGTCGGACACGATGAAAAACCTGTTAGACGGATTGCACGCCGTACATTCCGCATCGGAGGCTTATACGGTGGCCGGCACGCAAGAAAAATACGACAAGAAAAGCGCCATCACCTATAGCTGGGATGATAGCATTATGGACGAGGTGGTGCATCCGGTCATCCGCACCCACCCCGAAACCGGCCGCAAGGCGCTTTACGTCAATGACATGTTCACTTTGCGGATACAAGGCATGTCCAAGGCTGAGAGCCGCGCGCTGCTCGACTATCTTTTTGTTCATGCCACGCGCCCCGAATTTTGCTGCCGTTTTCGCTGGAGCGAAAATGCTGTCGCCATTTGGGATAATCGCTGCATGCAACATTATGCCGTAGACGACTATCAAGCCTATGAGCGCCTGATGTACCGCGTCACCATTGAAGGGTGCCGCCCCGTATAGGCCGACATGCCACGCTTTCTCGTTCTCGATGGGTATGACAAGGCAGGTCGCGCAGCACTTGAGGCGGCCGGGGCAAGCCTCGCCGGTACGCTGTATCGCGATATGGTAACTCGTTACCTGCCTGACGCGCAGATTGATATTGTTTACCCCGCCGACCCGCAAACCAAGATTTGCGATCTCGACAGCTATGACGCAATGCTGTGGACCGGCTCCAGCCTGACGATTTTTCATCATGTGCCCGCTGTCACCGCCCAAATTGAACTGGCGCGCGAAGGCTATCGGCGTGGGCTTGCGGCTTTTGGGTCGTGTTGGGCACTACAACTCGCAGCCATCGCTGCGGGCGGCACGTGCCATAAAAACCCGAACGGGCGCGAATATGGTTTGGCGCGCAAAATCAACCTCACCCGGGCGGGCCGCGCGCATCCATTTTACGCCAACCGAGCGGCGCCTGTTTTCGACGGCTTCACCAGCCATTTCGATGCCGTGGCGCATCTGCCCCCTTGCGGCACGGTTCTGGCCGGCAACACCATGACCGATATTCAGGCCGCTGACATTTTTCACGAAAAAGGTAGGTTCTTTGCAGTGCAATATCATCCCGAGTTTGATTTCGGGGAAATAGGAGCGCTTGCTAAATTTCGCGGTGGCGGTTTGATCGATGACGGCTTCATGGCCGACGCCACAGCGCTGGAAACATATATCGAGCAATGTGGCGCGCTTCATCGCGCACCGGAGCGCGCTGATTTGCGATGGTCGCTTGGAGCCGATGACGATGTACTGGACAGTAGATGTCGTCAGAACGAGTTCATTGCTTGGCTTGACTGGCTTTTATCGTCCCGCCGGCTCAGTCCAACGGCATAATATCGCCGTCTGTCTGCTGGCGCTCAAAATCAGCAATAAACGCACCAAGCCTGCCGGCTTCAATCGCGGCACGCAAGCCCGCCATGAGCGTCTGGTAATAGTGCAAATTATTCCACGACAGCAACATCGGCCCCAAATATTCATTGCATTTGAACAAATGATGCAAATAAGCGCGGCTATATTGACGGGCCGCCGGGCACGCGCTTTCCTCATCCAACGGGCGCGGATCATGGGCGTGTCGGGCATTGCGAAGGTTAACCTTGCCGCGGCGCGTATAGGCCAGCCCGTGGCGTCCGGCGCGGGTCGGCATAACGCAATCAAACATATCAATGCCGCGCGCGACGGCGTGCACGAGATCGTGCGGCGTGCCCACGCCCATTAAATATCGCGGCGCATCATGCGGCAGCGCGGGCACGGTAAAATCGAGCACGCGCAACATTTCCTCATGCCCCTCGCCCACCGCCAGACCTCCGACAGCGTAACCGTCAAAGCCAATATCAATCAGCGCGCCCGCGCTTTCGTGGCGCAAATCTTCATAGACCCCGCCCTGCACAATGCCAAACAGTGCATCGCCCTGCCCGGCATCAAATTTTTCAAAAGCGGATTTGGAGCGCGCCGCCCAGCGCGTCGATAAATGCATGGAGGTTTGTGCCACCTCATGCGTGGCCGGAAAAGACGTGCACTCATCTAGCACCACGCGGATATTGGCACCCAGAAGCGTCTGAATTTCAATACTCCGCTCCGGCGTCAACATGTGCTCGCTACCATCAATATGGCTCTGGAAACGCACGCCCTCTTCGCTCATTTTTGCCAGCTTTGCCAATGACATAACCTGAAAACCGCCACTATCGGTTAAAATTGGGCCGTCCCATTGCATGAAATTTTGCAAACCGCCCAGCGCGGCCACTTCTTCCGCACCCGGGCGCAACATCAGGTGATAGGTGTTGCCAAGCACAATATCGGTACCCAAGTCGCGCACTTGGGTCGGATACATAGCCTTGACGGTGCCGGCGGTGCCGACCGGCATAAAGGCCGGCGTCTGCACACTGCCCCTCGGCGTATCAATGCGCCCGCGCCGCGCCCTCGAATCCGTGTTTTGCAGCTCAAATTTCACCGGAATTCTCCGCCCACATCATCTTGGCGCGTCAAAAGACACGCATCTCCATAAGAATAAAATCGATAGCCCGCCGCAATCGCCGCGCCATAAGCAGCTTGCATAGCATCCAGCCCCGAAAAAGCAGATACCAGCATAAACAATGTCGAGCGCGGCAGATGGAAATTCGTGAGCAGCAAATCGCAAAGGCGAAATTTATACCCCGGCGTGATGAATATATCCGTGTCGCCGCGAAACGCCGCGATGCGCCCTGGCTCAGGACACGCACTTTCCACCAAACGCAGCGCCGTCGTGCCGACACAGACAATGCGGCCGCCCTGCGCGCGCGCGGAGTTCATTTCATCCGCTGCGCTTTGGGTCACCTCACCCCATTCGCTATGCATGGTATGGGCTTTCGTGTCTTGCGCCTTTACCGGCAAAAATGTGCCCGGCCCGACATGCAGCGTCACCTCAACCACGCCCACGCCCTTATCGGTGAGGCGCGCAACCAGTTCCGGCGTGAAATGCAGACCCGCCGTCGGGGCGGCCACCGCGCCCGCATGGGCGGCAAATAGTGTTTGATAATCGTCATTGTCGCGCGCATCGGGGGCGCGTTTTCCGGCAATATAGGGCGGCAGCGGCATGGCCCCGATCCGCGCCAAAGTCGTTTCCATCGCATCCGGCGCGAGGTTAAATTCCAATTCGGCATTGGCCCCCGCGCGCGCTGTCACGCATGCGTCGACACCGTCATCGAATATAATCGTGTCACCCACCTTGACCCGTCGCGCCGGTTTCAGCATGCAAGCCCACGCCGTCGGCCCTTTGCGTTCGGTCAGGGTCAGTTCAATCTTAGCGCCGGTTTCACCCGCCACCCGCACCCGCCGACCGATAAGGCGCGCGGGAATAACTTTGGTTGTGTTGACGACAAGCACATCGCCCGCGTGCAGAAAATCCGGCAGATCGGAAACCACATGATGATCGGTCTGGCCCGTCGCGCCGACATGCAGCAACCGCGCGCTGTCGCGCGGCACCGCAGGGCGCAGGGCAATCAGCTCTTCCGGCAGGTCAAAATCAAACAGATCGACCTGCATTCGGATTAGTCGGCCAGGGTTAGGCTAATGATTTGGTCGGGTTCAGCAGGTGGCTCGCCGCGCGTGATGGCGTCGATATGCTCCATGCCTTCTACAACTTCACCGAACACCGTATATTGCCCGTTCAACCAAGCGGCATCTTCAAAGCAAATGAAAAACTGGCTGTTGGCGCTGTCGGGATGTTGCGAGCGTGCCATGCCTAATGTGCCGCGGCGGAAGGGTTCGTTGGAAAACTCGGCGCGCAAATCAGGATAGTCAGACCCGCCCATGCCGGTGCCGGTCGGGTCGCCGGTCTGCGCCATAAAGCCGTCAATCACGCGATGAAAAATAATGCCGTCGTAAAATTTCTCACCGACCAACTGCTTGATACGCTCGACATGTTTGGGTGCCAAATCATCGCGCAGGGCGATTTTGACCGTCCCGCTTTTAAGTTCCATCAACATATATGCCTCCTTACTGCTTGTGTTTGCCCATGCGGAAACCGAGCCAAAAACAACCAAGGCGGCGAAAACGGCAGATATAAAGTAACGCATGATATACTCCAAATAAATATTTATTTTAAATCACTAATTTCTTTTAATACTGAGAGGGGAACAAACGGATCGACGACCCCATCCATGGCAACGATTTGGCGCACAAGCGTCGATGACACAAAGCCAACCTCCGGTGAGGCAGGTAGAAAAATCGTCTCGACATCCGGCGCCATAGAGCGGTTCATCGCAGTCATTTGGGTTTCATACTCAAAATCGGCTGCCGAGCGCAGCCCGCGAATGATCAGCTTCGCATTATATTCGCGCGCCACATCAACCAGCAGCTTGTCGAAGCTGATGACCTCCAAACGCACATTGCGCGCCGCCGCTTTCGGCCCCACCTCGTCCTCGATCATGGCGAGGCGCTTATCAAGCTCAAACAAAGGCGTTTTCGTGGCGTTTTTACCAATCGCTATGACCAGATGATCAACGATGGTGAAGGCGCGTTCGATAATATCAATATGCCCGACAGTGATCGGGTCAAAACTTCCGGGATACAGTCCTACGCGCATCAGCTATTCATCTCCCGCCGGCGGATTGGCCGGGCCTTCGTCACCTGATCCACCACCCGTTTCATCGCCCGTCTCGTCGCCTGTTTCATCATCATCGCTGGTCTCGCCCAAACGGGCAACCGAAACCACGCTGGCATCTTCTTCTGTTTTGAAGATGGTCACGCCTTGCGTATTGCGCCCGGCGATGCGGACATCATCGACCGGACAACGGATCAACGTGCCATTATCCGATACCAGCATGACCTGATCGCTGTCTTCAACCGGAAAAGCCGCCAGCAAATCGCCATTACGCTCGGTCACTGTCATGGCGATAATGCCTTTGCCGCCGCGCCCCGACACCCGATATTCGTAAGCCGACGACCGCTTGCCGTAGCCATTGGCGCTAATGGTGAGGATAAATTGCTCGGCCGCGCCCAGTTCGGCATAACGTTCGGCAGACAGCGCCGTGGTTTCTCCGCCCTCTTCATCATCCGTGGCGACTTCTTCGACCTCGGCCTCGTCATCATCGGCAGCGGCGCGCCGAATGGCTGCGGCCTGTCGCAAATAAGTGTTGCGTTCGGCCGGGGTCGCATCGCTGTGGCGCAAAATAGCGAGAGATATCACTTCGGCGCCCTCGGCCAGCTTGATGCCACGCACACCGGTTGAATTGCGACTGCGGAAAACCCGCACGGCATCGATTGGAAAGCGAATGGCGCGCCCGTCCGACGTGGTCAGCAGCACATCGTCCTCAACCCCGCAGGTTTCAACGCCGATGATACGCTCGCCCGCATCCGGTTTCATGGCAATTTTGCCACCGCGATTGATCTGGACAAAATCCGACAATTCATTGCGCCGGATATTGCCATAGCTGGTGGCAAACATGACATTGAGCGCCGACCATTGCGCCTCGTCTTCGGGCAGGGTCATGATGTCGGCAATGCCTTCACCGCTTTCCAGCGGCAAAAGATTGACCAGCGCCTTGCCGCGCGATTGCGGACTGCCCAAGGGCAGCTTCCACACTTTCATTTTGTAGACCATGCCCGTGGTCGAGAAAAACAGCACGGGTTGGTGGGTGTTGGCGACGAATATGCGGGTGACGAAATCTTCGTCTTTCGTGCTCATACCTGCGCGGCCTTTACCGCCCCGGCGCTGCGCGCGATAAGTCGAAAGCGGCACACGCTTGATATATCCGGCATGCGACACGGTAACCACCATATCTTCCTGCGGGATCAGTGCTTCATCATCAACCTCACCATCATGCTCGACGAACTCGGAGCGGCGCGGTGTTGCAAACTCATCGCGCGTCGCAACCAATTCATCGCGGATAATGGCCATAACGCGCGTGCGGCTTCGCAAAATATCCAGAAGGTCGGAGATTTGCGCGCCCAACTGCTTCAACTCGTCTCCAATTTCATCGCGCCCCATCGCCGTCAGGCGTTGCAGGCGCAATTCGAGAATCGCGCGCGCTTGCGTTTCGCTCAGGCGATATGTGCCACCATCGCCAACCTTGTGCAGTGGGTCGTCAATCAAAGCCACCAGATCGGCAACATCAGCCGCCGGCCAATCGCGCGCCATAAGCTGCGCGCGCGCCTCGGCAGGCGACGGCGCCTTGCGGATCAGCCCAATCACTTCGTCAATATTTGCCACGGCGATTGCCAACCCGACCAGCACATGCGCGCGATCGCGCGCTTTGGTCAATTCAAATTTCGAGCGCCGGGTAACAACCTCTTCGCGGAATGCGATGAAAGCCGAAAGCATCTCGCGCAGGTTCATGAGTTGCGGGCGACCGCCATTCAGCGCCAGCATATTGGCCCCGAAAGATGTTTGTAATTGTGAGTAGCGATAAAGCTGGTTGAGCACCACATCCGACACGGCGCCGCGCTTCAATTCGACCACCACGCGCATGCCGTGACGGTCGGACTCATCGCGTAAATCCGATATGCCCTCAATGGTTTTGTCGCGCACCAAATCGGCGATTTTTTCGATCATCGACGCTTTGTTCACCTGATAGGGAATTTCGCTGATGATTATCGCTTCGCGGTCTTTTTTGATCTCTTCAATACTGACCCTGCCGCGCATGACAATCGACCCGCGTCCCGTGGTAACCGCAGACCGGGCCCCCGCCGAACCCAGAATAAGTCCGCCCGTCGGAAAATCCGGCCCGGGCACAATATCCAGCAATTCGGCATCAGAAATATCGTGATTGTCGATCAGCGCAAGACACCCATCAACCACCTCGCCCAGATTATGCGGCGGTACATTGGTCGCCATGCCCACCGCAATGCCGTTCGCGCCATTGACCAGTAGGTTCGGAAACCGTGCGGGCAGAACAACCGGCTCGCGCTCGGAATTGTCATAATTGTCCTGAAAATCAATCGTATCCTTGTCGATATCATCGAGCAGGGCATGGGCAGGTTTTGCCATACGCACTTCGGTATAGCGCATTGCGGCGGGCGGATCGCCGTCAACC